>NZ_JBQSVC010000008.1:0-132134 GCF_052376035.1 Halomonas sp. AOP7-E1-9 | reverse complement strand
CCTGGCGTATCGAGTAATGCCGCTATAAACGTTAAATTGTCCGACGAGCGTGCTAGTCTAGAGTGAATTGACGGGGCCATTGGCGCTGCAGTTGTTTACCCTTGGGAACTGATTCATGGCGCATTATTCAATGCGGGGGTGTACGCGTGCAGGCCGAGGAAGAAGTGTGCGTCTCGTTTCCAGCGTAAATGAATCATCAAGGGGCAGACATGGTGACGAGGGGAGTAAACGATAACAAGGCGTCGAGGGCATGGCTAGCGGTAACGATGTTACTGCTATTGATCATCACCACCTCGACCGTGCAGGCGAATCCACGTTACGCAGGTATTGTGGTCGACCTTGATAACGGTGAAGTTTTATACGCAGAAAATGTGGATGCACCGCGTTATCCTGCTTCGCTGACCAAAATGATGACGCTGTACATGACCTTTGAAGCGCTGGAAAGTGGCACTTTAACGCTCAATGAGCCCCTCGCTGTTTCTGCCCAGGCCGCGGCCATGCCCGCTACCAAATTATGGCTTTCTGCGGGCAGTACGATTCCTGTCGATACCGCTATCCGCGCCCTGGCTGTGCGTTCGGCGAATGATGTCGCCGTTGTGGTGGCTGAAGCGTTGGGCGGTAGCGAGCAGCGCTTTGCGCGGCTTATGACCGAAAAGGCGCGAGAGTTAGGTATGACAGCCACGACCTTCCGCAACGCCTCCGGGCTTCCTGATGACCAGCAAATTACCTCCGCGCGGGACATGCTCACGCTCTCGGTGCGTGTCATGCAGGATTTTCCACAGTATTACCATTACTTCGGTCTTCAGGAATTTACTTATCGCGACAAGCGCCACACCAGTCATAATCGGCTGGTGCGCGACTACCCTGGCGCTGATGGCTTAAAAACCGGCTTTATTCGTGCCTCTGGTTTTAACGTCGCGACGACTGCCGTGCATGATGGCCGGCGGCTGGTTGCCATTGTGATGGGAGGGTTTAGCTCTTCATCGCGTGATACTCATATGGCCGATTTACTCGACCGAGGCTTTATGCGCGCTGAGCTGCGCGATCAGCGTACATGGGTCGCCAATACCAGTTTTTCTCAGGAGTTTATGGGGTTTGGTGGTTCTACACCTCCCGTGGCACCCCCCAAGGCGCCAACACCTGCGCCAAGCCAAATGCTTGCCAGTATTGAAACGACCACGCTGTCACCTGCCCCTAATACCAGCGTAGACGAGCAACTGGCCACGATCACCGTTGAAGGCCCGGCCGAGGCGTCCCGCGCGTCTAACGCTGACCCTTTGCAGGACTTTATTCAAAGTGAGCGCTTGGTGGAAGCTCCCCCGGCCGGCGCCTGGGGTATCCAGGTGGGTGCATTTAGCCAGCAAGGGCAGGCTCAACAGCTGGCCCAACAAGCGGCCCAACGCTTAACGCAAAACTTGGCCGGGCGCGTGGAGGTGGATACACTTGAAGGCCAGACGCCGGTATACCGTGCTCGCCTGGTGGCTTTGGATGAGCATCGCGCCCGTGAAGCCTGCCGTGAACTACAACTGCAAGGCATGGAGTGCATGGTGGTCAACGCAAGCCTTTAAGCCTTGTTTTAAATGTCAAAAAACCCCACCAGCTTTTATGAGCTGGTGGGGTTTTTTTATGGTTGATGTCACGACCCACAACGGCTTTTCACCAGTGCACACGTACGCGCGCAATCGCTTAGGCTAGGCAAAGGCGTACGCGTTCATTGCCAGCACGCCATGCTCAACGCTGCGGTGGAGCGGTGTGACATCATCGCCTGCGCCCATGGCTACCAGTAACGGCTGAAAATGCTCGGGCGTTGGATGGTTCCTGCTCGCTTCGGGGGCCGTTTGCCAGGCAAGCAACGCCTCACGGTCATTGTTCACAAGCTGAGTATCGACCCACTCTGCAAAAGCGCCGACCCAGTTGGGCATCGGGTTATCAAGCGGCATGGTTTCGTAAAGGTTATGGGTCAGGCTGCCCGACCCGATCACTAGAATACCTTCTTCACGCAGTGGCGCCAGGCGCTTACCCAGCTCAACGAGCTTGTCGTTAGACCAACGCACAGGCAGCGATAGCGTAACGACAGGAATATCCGCCTTGGGAAACATCAGCGAAAGAGGTGCCCAGGTGCCGTGGTCAAACCCTCGTTCCACTTCTGAGGCCCCCAGTAATTTGGCCAAGCGGTTGGCCAGTGCAGGCTCGCCAGGTGCCGGGTACTGCTGCTCGAACAGTTCGCGGGGAAAGCCGCCGAAGTCATGAAGGGTTTCTGGCGAAGGGCTGTTACTGACTTTCAGCGTCTGACTTTCCCAGTGCGCCGAAACCACAATGATCGCCTTGGGCGTCAGTCGCTTGCCCAGCGAACGTAAAAAGTGATGGGCAGGCGTAGGGGTGAGGATCAGCATGGGAGAGCCGTGGGATATAAAAAGACTGGGTAGCATAACAACGTCTCCTGGCAGAAGGCCCTGGCAGTGACCAGGGCGCGAGCAAAGGCATGGCGGAGAAAAGGTGATAGATAAACTCGTTTGGGTGCGCCTAACGCGATTAGCTAACGCGGCGGTTCAGTGTAAAGCTGCCGCCGCCTAAACCTGCCTGCACGAGCAGGGCAACGGTCCAGAATGCCGGGAACTCCCAACCACCGCCAGCGTTGGTAAACGCCCAGCCGTTGCCAAGATGCACGGACGTAGCACCCAGCAGCAGAGGAATCATTGCAAGGCTAATCCAGCGCGTATAAATACCCAGAATCAAGGCCAGGCCGCCGCCAACTTCTCCCAGAATCGTTAAGTAGGCTATAACGCTTGGTAGGCCCAGTGACTCAAAGTAGGCGACCGTGCCCGGCAGGGTAAACACAAACACCTTGGTCAGGCCATGGGCGAGTGCCATCACGCCAAGTGATAGTCGCAGCAGAGCGATGGCGTGGGGTTGAAGGTTCGTGCTCATGGTGGAAGAAGATGCATTCATGGGGTATCTCCATTGGGCAGTGCTGAAAGTTCAATGGGGACACTTTACGTTCATTGACGGCAGAGATAATCCACGCGTACCAAACATCACTGTTGCGAAATAGGCGACAATCCCATCTCCTGCTCCCAGTAAGGCGGGCTACCCCAGGCGTCCGTTAACAACTCAATAAACCGCTCTACCTTGGCAGGTAAAAAGCGTCGCGCAGGGTAAATGGCATGAATATCCAGCATCTTGGGGGGGATGTGCGGCAGTACCTGAACCAGCCGCCCAGCGATAATGCTCTCCGTTACCAAAAAGCTGGGTTGATGAGCGATACCGATGCCTGCCTCGGCGGCATGGGTTAAAACATCGCCATTGTTGCTTTCAAGCGGGCCTTGGGGTGTCAGTGTCATATGTTCAAAACGCCAGTTGCTATTGGCTAAATCGCTGCGGTAACGCAGGCAGCGGTGGTGCGCAAGCGCCTCTGCATTTGCCGGCACGCCATGGGTTTCAAGGTACGCCGGAGATGCGCAAAACAGCATTTGACAGCGCGTCAGGCGCCTGGCGATCAGGCTTGAGTCGGGCAGGTTGCCAATACGAATGGCCACATCGTAGCCCTCTTCGAGAAGATCCACGCGGCGGTCACCTAAATCCAGGCGTACATCCAGGCCAGGATATGCCACCATAAAGCGCGCCACCAGCGGGGAGAGGTGGCGCATGCCAAAACTCATGGGGCCGTTGATGCGTAAACGGCCGCTTATTTCAGAAATGCCGCTGCCTACGTCGGCGGCAGCCTCATCAAGGGCCTGTAAAATCGCTTGGGCATGCGCAAGGTAGCGCTCGCCCTCGGCGGTTAAATGCAGGCGCCGCGTGGTGCGCTGAATAAGCCGCACCCCGAGCGTCTCTTCAAGGGCCATGACAACGCGTGATACCCGCGTGCGGGAAAGATCCAACGCCTCAGCGGCCCGCGTGTAGCTGCCAAGCTCGGCAACTTTGACAAAAGCGGCAATATGGTCGAGCTGGTTCATGGCCGAGCCAACGCCCGTGCGGCCTGGTAAGGGTCAGGCTGGCCACAAATGGCGGAGATAACCGCCAAGCCATTGGCACCGGCTGCAACGACCTGCTGGGCGTGTTCAGCCTTGAGCCCGCCAATGGCCACGCTTGGCAAGGTGCAGGCCGCGGCTAATTGAGCCAGGCCTTCAAACCCCAACGGTTTAGCATGGTCCTGCTTGCTTTGGGTGGTAAACACCGGGCCCAGGCCCACGTAGTCGAGCAGGGCCACGGGGGCTGCGTGAAGCTGCTCAAGCGTATTAATCGAAAGCCCGATAATTGCCTCTGGCCCCATGGCTGCCCGTGCCTCTTGAACCGCTGTATCGCTTTGGCCGACATGCAGCCCATCGGCGCCGCTTTGCAAGGCAACGTTCAAGCGGTCATTAATCACCAGCGGTACCCCGCTACCCGCCAGGGCGGCTTTCAAACGCTTGGCCTGTTCAATCATGTCGGTATCGCTTGCGTGTTTATCGCGCAGTTGAACAAAGCTGACGCCCCCTTTGACGGCCTCAATCACGGTGCGCTCTAGCCCTGCGGCTTTACAGAGTTGAGCGTCAGTGACCAGATAAAGCGAAAGATCAAAACGCATTAGCCTTCCTCCAGCCCGGTAAACTGACGGACGTCTGTAGGTGTTAGCTGATACAAGGCGTCCAACAGGGCTACCTGAAAACTACCCGGGCCTGCCGCCTGTTGTCCAGCGCGGCTACCCGCGATAGCAAAGCTTGTAAGTGCGGCTAACGTGGCGTTCAAGGGAGCTTCGGGGCTGGCCGCTACAAAGGCGGCAACGGTGGCACTTAACGCACAGCCAAGCGTAGTGACACGCGGCATAAGCGCGTGCCCGCCGCTCAGACGCCAGTGCTGAGTGCCATCGGTAATAAAATCCTGAACGCCGGTCATCGCGACAACACAGCGTTGCTGCTTGGCGAGGTTTATGGCAGCCTCACGCGCTTCATCCGTAGAGGCTGTGGCATCCACTCCTCGGCCCGCGTGGGTCAAGCCGGAAAGCGTCATGATTTCTGAGGTATTGCCACGGATCACGCTGGGCTTAAAAGCCAATAGCGTTTGTGAAAGCGTTTGACGGTAGTAAGTGGCGCCCACCGCAACCGGGTCCAATACCCAAGGCGTATTGCTCTCGTTGGCCGTTCTGGCGGCAAGTTGCATACCTTCTGCCCAGTGTGGTGAAGGCGTGCCGATATTGATCGAAAGTGCCCCGGCCAAGCGAGTAAACTCAGCGACTTCCTCAGTTGAATGCAGCATGGCAGGGGAAGCGCCGACAGCCAGCAGGCAGTTAGCTGTGCTGTTCATCGCTACAAAATTGGTAATACAGTGCACTAACGGCGTGGTGCGTTGTACAGCGGAAAGCGCGTCGCTCAGCGGGAGTGATGTCATGGCCACCTCACAGCGTAGATCGGGTGTGATGACACCGCGACTTCCTACGCCGGTATTATCCGGTTCAGGTTCTAAGGGTGCATCTCAGCTTGAGCGTCTCAAGCGCCCCTGTCGTCAGGCTACTATCCTTGCCTTGGGCGGTGCTGTAAAGCGCAGGCGATGTGTAAGGGGAGGCCGGTAGGGTAAGCGGGGCTGGAATAATGGCTGTTCTGCCCTCATGGTATGTCATCACAACGGTATCATGCGGTGTGAAACGGTTAGAGATAGGCTTGTACACGGTATGGTTTTTGTCAAAGATAACCGCTCAATCAATTCATTTAACAGCATAATTCCCCACAAGGAGCCCAAGATGACTTTGCAAGGTGAACAGCATAAAGGCGTTCGTCCGGCCCCTGCGCAAACCCAAGGGTTTCGCTTAAACCATACGATGCTGCGGGCGAAAGACCCCGAGCGTTCATTGGCCTTTTACTCCCAGGTATTTGGCATGCAGGTGCTGCGTCGGCTGGATTTCGAAGAGATGCAGTTTTCGCTCTACTTTCTGGCGAACCTGGAAGCCAACGACCAGGTGCCGGAAGATACCCAGGCGCGTACGGCCTGGACCTTCAGCCAAAAGGGGTTGTTAGAACTTACCCATAACTGGGGCACCGAAGACCAGGACGATTTTGCCTACCACGATGGCAATGCCGAACCGCAGGGCTTTGGACATATCTGCTTTAGCGTGCCGGACTTGGAAGCGGCCCAGGCGTGGTTTGATGAGCACGATGTGACGTTCATAAAGCGGGCGGATCAAGGCAAAATGCAGGGCGTCATTTTTGTGAAAGACCCGGACGGCTATTGGATCGAAGTTATCCAGGCCGACCTAATGGCGGCGATGGGCGACTGATATGGCACACTTGCTGTTTCGGCTGCGCTACGTTACCGATGAAGAAGCCATGGAAGTCCGCTCACTACTGGCAGAACATGGTTTTGATACCTATGAAACGCAGGCCGGTTTTTTCCGCTTAGGGGTGGACGCGATCTGGCTGCGTGATGAAACCCAGCGTGAGGCGGCCGAAGCAGCACTGGCGGTGTATCAAGCCGAGCGCTTCACCAAGGCTCGGCAAGCGCACGCCGAGGCCGTGAGCCAAGGCGATGCACCTACCTTATGGCGCCGCTTGGCGGCGCATCCCTTTCAGGTCACCCTGGTAATGGTGGCGGTCGTTATGGTGGCACTGCTTACGCTGCTGCCATTTCTTGGCCTGACTCGTTAATCAAGCCGCAGGTGCCCGCGTTTTAAGTAGAGCTTGACCCCTGCGCTGCCCGCGCTAAGTTGGGGAGCGGCGCCGGGAGGGTAGCGACACCAGCTGCCCGTCGGGTATTCGGTATCGCCGTCGCACAAGGTGCCTTCCAGAACAAACGCCTCCAGGCCACCACCCAGCGTCGGGTAGGCAATCGTCACGCCCGCCTCCCACCGCTCCAGGCTGGCGCGCTCCTGGTGAAAGGTATGCAGCATTTTATAGGTAATGCCTGGGCGGCGGTCCGGCTGCCAAGGTAAACGGTGGGCAGGTACGGCCAGTTGAAGAATGTCATTGGCTGCAAACTGGTGAAGCTTCACCAGGATGAGCGCGCCCTCATCGCCTATGTGCGGGGTGTGGCCCGTACCGATAGGATTGCGCAGATAGGTGCCCGCGGGGTAGCGGCCGTGCTCATCACCGAACACGCCCTCTAGTACAAGAATCTCTTCCCCGCCGTCGTGGGTATGTGAGGTGAACTGGCTGTTGGGCGCGTAGCGTACCAGGCTGGTCGCTCTGGCGACTTCCTCGCCGATGCGATCAAGCATCATGCGTGTGACGCCTGCACTGGGCGAATCGACCCATTGATATTGGTCCGGCGTTACGCAGGCAAAGTGGCTAAAGTCGGCGTTAAGGCGCATGGTGTTGGCTCTTTGCAGTGGGGGGATCGCGGTAGTGCAAGTCTCCTTATCCACCACCCAAAATGCAATGCATAAAAGAGCGCTTTAATGACGAGCCTTTAGGAAGGCTCGTGGCATAAAGGCGGTTTTTTTCAGGGCGTCGCCGCAAGTGTCGTCAGAATATGGTGGGCGGCCTCAATACGTGCCTGGTTGGGATAATTGCGGTTGGCGAGCATCACGATGCCTATTTGCTGGCTGGGTACAAAGGCGACATAAGCGCCAAAGCCATTGGTTGAGCCCGTCTTGTTAAACCACACATCGTCATCTGCCGGTAGCGGTGTCTGAAGCTGCTCGGCCTTGTTAGCCTCCAGCACCATCTCCAGCGAATTGCCTGCTTGTAGCTGGTCAAGCGACACAGGGTAGGCATAGCGTTCCCAACCGAGGCCTTGGGTCATATCGCCCATGTTGACGTAGCCCATCCGGGTTGCTTCCAGTGCTTCGCGCAGCGGTTCATCCACCGCTGAGCTGTCCATGTTGGCGTTAATGAACGCCAGCATATCGGCGCTATTCGACTTTACCCCGTAGGCCTCTGCATCCAGTACGCCGGGGTTCACCCGAATCGGCTCATCCTCTTTTGAGTACCCGAAGGCGTAGTTCGCCTGCGCGTCTTCAGGTACCTGCAGGTAGCTGTGTTCAAGGCCGAATGCTGAAAACACGTGCGCTTCCATCAACTGGGCGTAAGGTTTTCCAAGCCGCTGGGCGGTCAGGTAACCGAGTAATCCAATGCTCGGATTTGAATAGAGCCGATGAGTGCCTGGCGCATACGTCGGTGCCCACTGGCGGTAGTAGGCGACCATGTCGTCTTCGTTGTTGACGCTATCTGGAAACTGCAACGGCAGCCCACCCGCCGTGTAGGTGCCCAGTTCCAATAGGCTGATGTTATCAAAGGCGCTTCCTTCAAGGGCTGGCAGGTACTGGCTGGCGGGGTCGGAAAGTGACAGAGCACCGCTGGCCTGAGCGTAAGCCGCCAGCGTCGCCGTAAACGTCTTGCTGACGGAACCCAACTCAAACAGCGTATCGGTGGTTACCGGCACGCCAGCCTCTTGATCGGCGACCCCATAATTAAAGTAATAGGGCGTGCCCTTAACGCTCACCGCTAAGGCCATGCCCGGGACACTGTGCGCGTCCATCAAGGCTACGATAGTGTCGTTGACCACCGACGCCACCGGCAGACTGCGCGGATCATCATTCGCATAGCCAAAAGCGCTGATAAGAAACGAACCTGCCACAATAAGCGCATTCTTTGCTGTTAACATCTTGTTCATCAGAAAACCCGTTACGTGTTGTTGATTAACATCGGGCGTTGGCCCCGCTGATTCGTTGCTTACGTTACGGCGAACCGTACAAGGTGACAAACAGCGATATTTTGCATAAGCCATTAGAAAAATTTGGGGGTCTGTGTCGTGCGTCCCTACTTACCACTAAAAGCCCTGCGCGCCTTTGAAGCGTCGGCCAGGCACCTGAGTTTTACCCGAGCGGCTGCCGAGCTGTGCGTGACGCAAGCGGCCGTTAGTCATCACGTAAAATTGCTGGAAGGCCAGTTGAAGGTAGCACTGTTCACCCGCCTGCCGCGCGGGCTGATGTTAACGCAAGAGGGCGAAATGCTACTGCCGGTCCTCAAGGCGTCGTTTGATCAGATTACACACACGCTGGATCAATTAGGCGAGCAGAACTATCGGGAGGTATTGAATGTGGGCGCGGTGGGCACGTTCGCCGTCGGCTGGTTGCTGCCCAGGCTTGCTGACTTTCAGGAGCGCTATCCGTTTATTGATCTGCGCCTTTCGACCCATAACAATCGCACGGATATGGCCGCGGACGGGTTTGACTTTGCTATCCGCTTTGGAACGGGCGCTTGGCACGGTATTGCGGCCCAGCCCTTGTTACCAGCCTCGCTGTCGGTCATGTGCACGCCCGACATCGCCACCCGGCTAAAGACGCCGGCCGATGTCGTGGGTGAAACATGGCTACGCTCTTATCGCACCGATGAGTGGACGCAGTGGCTACTGGCGGCGGGGTTATCCAGCAGTGTTTCTGTGCCAAGAAGTATCGTGTTTGACTCTTCTATTGCCATGATAGAAGCCGCACAGCAGGGCGTAGGCATTGCCCTGGCGCCGCCTTCAATGTTCTCACGCCCGCTCACCAGCGGTGCTTTGGTACAACCGTTCAGCACCGCGGTGAGTTTAGGCGGGTACTGGCTGACGCGCTTACAATCGCGGCCAGAAACCCAGGCCATGGCCTGTTTTAGAGAGTGGCTGACCCTGGCAACCAATGCCTAGTGGCTATGGCTATGCTCGCTGTGATCATGCCCGTGGTCATGGTCATGATCGTCATGTGTATGGTCGTGGCCGTCATGCGCATGGTCATCATGGCCCGGCTGGGCCAGTGCTTCGTGCAGCACTACCGCATTGTGGCGCATCATGCCAAGGTAGGTGCTCGCTTCGCCCTCGGAAGAAAGCGCATCGGCATACAGTGTTCCGGCAATCGGCAGGCTCGTCTCTTCAGAAAGCTGCTGAATGACCGCAGGATTGGTCATGTTTTCATGGAACAGGGCTTGTACGTTCTGGTCGTTGATCACGTCCACCAGCTCGGCCATGCTGGCGCCGCTGGGTTCTACTTCGGTCGATAAGCCGGTAGGTGCCAAAAAGTTGACGCCGTAAGCATTCGAGAAGTAGCCAAAGGAGTCGTGGCCAGTAATCACGCTGGTTGAGGCCGGGATTTCGCTGATGAGCTCACGAATTTCAGCATCGACTTCTGCCATGCTGGCCAGGTAGTTATCGGCGTTAGCCCGGTACTCATCGGCGTTAGCCTCATCGGCCTCAATCAGGCCGTCACGGATATTGGCAACGTAAATCCGCGTTTGGGCCATATCCTGCCAGGCATGAGGATCAAATTCACCATGCGCATGGTCGTGGTCGTGATTATGGTCATGATCGTGGTCATGCCCGTGGTCGTGCCCATGACCATGGTAGTCGAGCTTGTTAATGCCATCAGTGGCCGTGATCAATGCGCCGTTGTAGCCGCTGGATTCAATGAGCCGCTCCATCCAGCCTTCGAACAGTAGGCCATTGAACACCACAAGATCCGCTTCTGTCAGTGCGCGTGCATCGCCTGGGCGAGGGGAGTAGACGTGCGAATCACCGTCAGGCCCCACCAGTGATGTTACTTCAACGTGCTCACCGCCCACGTTCTCGACCATATCGGCCAGGATGGAGAAGCTTGTCACCACCTGAACGCGGTCTGCTGCGATGGCCGCGGGCAGTGCCAACATGGCGGATACGCCAACCAATAAGCGCGAAGATAACCGTAAAGACATACCGACTCCTGTTGAATGATGTTACGTAGATGCCTCCGCACTGAGCGGGGCTGTTTTACGCCTTAGCCGGGCAGCCAGACTGTGGTAGCGCCCGAACATCGCCGAGAAAAGATAACCCACGCCGGCCAGCAGAATAATGCTCGGCCCTGAGGGAATATCCAGATGAAAAGAGAGCAGCAAGCCGCCGGTACTGGCGACCATGGCGATCACAACGGCAATCGCCATCAAGCCTTCAAGGCGCCTACTCCAAAAACGCGCGGCGGTGGCGGGCAGCATCATTAAACCTACCGCCATCATCGTGCCCAACGTTTGAAAGCCCGCCGTCATGTTGAGCACCAGCAAGGCTAAAAATACGCTGTGCACCCAGCCGTTGCGGCGGTTTTGGCCGCGTAAAAAAAGCGGGTCCAAACACTCCACCACTAGCGCGCGGAAGATGATCGCCAGGGTCACCAGAATCAGCGTGCTGATGCCTGCAATCAGTAGTAATGCAGTGGCGTTAACGGCCAAAATCGATCCAAACAGAACGTGGGTTAAGTCAACGCTGCTGCCTCCCATCGAGATCAGCATGACCCCCGCCGCCAGCGAGATAATAAAAAAGCTCGCCATGGCCGCATCTTCACGCTGGCCGCCTATCTTCGATACAGCTCCGGCAAGTAGCGCCACCATTAACCCGCACAATACGCCGCCAATACTCATAATGGGCAGCGAGAACCCGGCCAGTAGAAAGCCGATTGCCACGCCTGGCATAATGGCGTGCGCCAAGGCATCGCCAATCAGGCTCATGCCGCGTAGCACCAGAAAAACGCCCAAGGGCGGGGCCGCAATGGACAGCGCTAACCCGCCGACTACCGCGCGGCGCATAAAGCCATAATCAAACGGCGCAATTAGCCACGTGTTAAGCAGTTCCAGCATGGTGCTCCCCCAGTGTAAAAGGTACTGCCTGGGCGGGCAGTGGCTGATGATGTAGTTCACTGGGTGCCACCCAGCGGGCATGGCCGCCGTTTAACATCAATATTTCATCGGCCAAGCGGCGTAAATGGTCCATATCGTGCAGAACAATAATAATCGTCGTACCGTCATCGGCCATCTGGCGCAGGATACGGATTAAAATATCGACCGTGTCGCTGTCCACGTTGGCAAAAGGCTCATCCAGCAGTAACAGCTCGGCTTCCTGCATCAACGTACGCCCAATCAAGGCCCGCTGGCGCTGGCCACCGGAAAGCTCGCCTAACGGGCGGTGAGCCAAGTGCGAAATACCCAAGCGCGCCATGATGTCGCGACCTTTACGGTAGTGCGCCGCACAGTAGCCTTTTAGTGCCCCATGGCTTGGCCAACTGCCGGTCATGACCAACTCCTCCACGCTCATGGGAAAGGTTAAGTCCAGCGCCAACTGCTGGGGCAGCCAGGCACGGCGCTCAGAAGGAACGCTGCATATGACGTTGCCACCTGCCGGGCGAAGTTCGCCCATAATGGCCTGGATCAGAGTGCTTTTACCGGCCCCATTGGCACCCACTAACGCCGTAATAGCCCCCGGCCTGATATCGCCATCCACATGCTCAAGCACGGTGCGATGCCCTTGGGACAAGTGCAAATTCTTAAGCTGTAAGCGTGATGTTGTGCGCTGACTCATTTAGGCCACCCACCAGCCCACACCACCAGCGCCCACAGCGCCACAAGCGGTATCGTCACCAGTAGCAGCCGTTTCGTGGCCGACAATGACATTAAAGAGAAGTGGCAAGGCCCCTCCCGGTTATGGCGGTGCGTGCGATGACTCACAGAGTACCCTCTTAACAATAGAATAAGTTATAACATAACAATTGGCGAAGCCAAAAAAATTGCTGAATATTTTACGCGCTTACCACGTCGTGACAATGACAAACGCGCTCACACACTCATCCCAAAGTAACTTATCCACAGGGCGTTTTAGTAACGCCATGTAGCGCTAATCTGCTGGGGAGAGACCAGCAGCGCATACTCGCCGTCCATCGTCACTGGGCCAAGCGAAACGCGGGCGGGCTGAAAGCGGTTAATAGCGGAAGACGCCTGGTTGGGCTGGGTCCAAATCTGAAGTTCATTGACCAGCATGCCCATGGCAAAGTTCATCGCCCCGTCGCGCTCGCGGCCATCGGCCGCAATAATACCGCCCGCAATGCTGTTGATCACCAATGAGTTCACCCGCTCACCCCAGCCACGGCGTGCCCGCTCGGCCTGGGCAAGTTCCAACCCCAGCGCTTGCACACCGCTTAGCTCGCCACGGGCTTTTAAGCGCTCGTACTGCGCCAACGCCGCCTGGTGTGGCTGGCTATCCAACAACACCCCGCCAAGCGCCAAGGCTGATTTCACCACACCGATCCGCGCATCAAAACGGTCATCGCGGTCGCTTGCTTCGCTTGCCTGGTAAGCATCCACCACAAGGCTTGCGCCATAAATACCTGTCCACCCCCACTCCCACACATTGGCCTGCCGCGCACCGCGCTCAAATACATCGTCGTAACCCGCCCATTCATTGGTGGGTTGCGCCAAGGCTGGCAGTGCTACAACGCACAGCAGTACGCCTAAAAGAGGGTGTAAACGCATCGGGAAAGTCCTGTCATCAAAGGGGGATGGCATTAAGCGTAGCATGTACTGGAAGGGGATTTTCGCGGAAGCCTGACGTTAAGTATGACTAAGGTCAATGGCGCTTAAAGGCGATTCCCGCACAGGCGGGGATGAACCGTCAGTGGTCGATATGAGCGATAATGGAAAAGTTGATCCCTGCGCGAGCGATAATGAGTTGGGGTATTTAGATGACCATCCCTCCATCGCGGGTGCGCTAACGGTTACTGCCGCGCTGCTTGAATGGGTTAATACTTGAAAGTTGGCGAGGTTGTAGTGCTGTCTTGAAATTAACGCTAGCGTTCAGCTTTAAGCAAAAGAGCCTCAATGGAGGCTCTTTGTCATAACAGTGCTGGAACCGCTTATTTATCCTTGTCCCAGTGTTCAAAGGCGCGCTTGTCATCGGGGAGCCGGACAATGTCACCGATGTTGAGATCAGGAAGGCCTTTAAGATGGTGGCCTTTGGTGTCCATGATGGCGGCAACGCTGCCAATACTCACGGCGTCTTCTTCTCGGTAGGCTTCCACTTTTACGTGAACGATGTGACCTTGGTAGCGAGCGGATAAAATATCGCCGGTGCCAATGCGGGCGTGTTCATGGTGGTCGTTAGCAAACAGTTTGGATACGCTGTCTTTGCCGGGGTCTTCCCATTCGATATGTCGATGCATCGTGGTTTCCTTGTAAGTGGGCCGAAAAACACAAGTGTAGTTTGGTTTTTATTAGTTTTGCTAGTTATGGGTTAATGGGACCTTTGCCAATATGCTGAAACATAAAGGTTAAGGCCGCAGGTAGGCTGGCACGCCAAACGCGCCAAGTGTGCCCGCCGGGGTAGAGGTCCAAGCGTACATCATTAGGTTGAATGCGTTCCATGGCTTGGCGTAGCTTACGGGCGTGAAACTCGGCGTCGTACACATCGCTGCGCCCTGCGCTAATGTAAAGTGGCACGATCGGGATGTCGCTCTCTTCTGCGCTGGGCCGGGGCGTTACGTTAATGCGATACGCTTCAAGGTAAGCGGGGTAGTTGAGCTGGTCCCATAAAGCCGTATCAAAATGGCCTTGTTCATCCAAGAACGCGGGATGGCGGTGTGCTGAGGAGTTGCTCGGCGGATACGGAAGATAGCTTGCCGGGCTTAGCGCTGCGGCGGCGGCAAACATCTCGGGCTTTTCCAGGGCAAAATTAAGCGCGCCAAACCCTCCGGCGGATAGTCCGCCTACACCGCGAAGCGCTCGCGTGGCGCCCACTCGGTACTGGTTTTCAATATGCGGCATCAAGTCGTTAAAAAAGGCGCTGCGGGCGGCCTCATTATGGCCGTCTACCCACCAGCTGCGACTACCGGGCATGATGAAAACGGCAGGCGGAATGTGCCCAGCGCGAATCAAACGATCAGCGGTTTGGGCAAGGTTGCCCTTGGCTAGCCAGTCTCGTTCGTTACCAAAAGAGCCATGGAGCAGATAAACCACTGGGTAAGGCTCGGCGGCAGTGGCGTCATAATGGTCGGGTAGATACACGGTGTAAGGGTAGGCGTGGCCCAGCGTGGGCGAGTCAAAGGTGGCGTAGTGCACCTCGCCAGCAACGGCGGTGTTAAACAGGCTCCATAGGCCCGCCAGGGCTGTCAGGCTGGTCAACAAGGAACGTAACAACCCATGAAATACACGTGAAAATGAGAAGAGCGACAAACAGCCTCCGGGAATTATCGCAGGGTTATAGCGTCGTACACCGTACCCGCCGACACTGTTCAGCGCAGGCGAATGTCAGGCATACACGGAGCAGGTATGCATAAAAGGATAGAGGAAATTTACTGGTTGCGTGCATACGGCTGCGTGGCCGTGTTTTTATTTCATTTGCTGGACCACGTTAATCAGCGTGTGGATAACCTGGCCACCGACCTGATGCGCCTGCCGCTGGTATTGGGCACACCGATCTTTTTGTTCATTTCAGTGTTTGTGTTTGCCATGCGCTATGACAAGGCAGTGCCGCCTGGCTTTTTGGCCCAACGGGTAAAGTACGTCATGCTGCCTTATCTGGTATATGGCTTTATCTACTCGACGGCCGAGTGGGTCCGGCTGTACATGGCAGGGGAGTCGGTAGGCTTTGTCGCCAATGCGCTGGAGTACTTTGTTTTCGCCGGGTGGCACGGTTATTTCTTGATTATCGCCATGCAGTTTTATATCGCTTATTGGCTGTTTACCCGTTGGCAGCTGTGGCGCTTTAACCCGGTGCCGTGGCTGTGGGTGAGCTGTTGGGTGAGTATGGCGTACTGGGGAGTGGCGTATTGGCTGGGTGTGGCGCTGCCGGGGTATCTGCTCTGGGTAGCGCCTCTGGGCTGGATATATCTGTTCTTTCTGGCCCTGGCGCTAGTGCGTTACTACCCCTTTGATAGTGGAGCCCAGGCACCGCTGCGGCCTTTATGGATGCAGTACCTGTCGTGGCCTTTGTGGTTGGTCGTGTTGGTTTGCCTGCTGGTCGCGGCCAGTGTGGCGGGGTGGCTGCAGTTCTCATCCAAGGAAGTGTGGGTGATACCGCTGTTCATACTCTCAACGCTTGTAGCGATGCGTTATTTAAAAGACATCACAGCGCCTCGCTGGGTGCGCTATATCAACCAGTATTCGTTTGGTATTTACCTGGCGCACCCCATGTTTTTTGCCATTACCGATGCGTTGGTGATGCCGTTGGCGTTGCCTATAACGGTTTACGTGCTGCTGCTGATAGTGACGGGCGCCACGGGCTCTATCCTGCTCAGTAAAATGGCGAACACCACAAAAGCCGGGGCCATGATGTTTGGCAAGCGGCTAAAAGTGTAGGGCGTTGACGCGCTGTGCGGTGGGTTGGAAGCCGAGAGGGGCGCTCTATGTCTTTCATGCACCAATTAGGTGCGCTTATGCTTGTGTTTGATCTATTTTGGGTCAAAAAAACAGGTCCGTGTGTGTTTAAAAGCCTCGGGAAATACTTATGCGTCATAGAGAGGCATGCAGACGCAGCTTTTATATGCCTTAAAACAACAGGTTAGTAATTGTTTCGGTCATGTTGGTGCAGGATTGGCATGTTCTCTGCATTATATTTGTCAGCGGCTAGCCACCGTAGGCAGATGCCTCTCGGCGTGCTACAACAATAGCCGGTTTGAAATGATCGCTAGGCGATGTGTGATTCAATTTCAGGCAAATGTTAAGCGAACAAAAAGGATAGGCCTGTCAGGCACGTACTTTATTGAATGACGGGGTTTGTCTAATAACACTTTTATCGATAGCTTACTGTTACATGCTTTAAGCCACGCCCATATCGGAGGCACAATGTCAGCCAAGACTCTCGCGCTAATTGAAGAACATGATGTTAAGTGGGTGGACCTGCGTTTCACCGATACTCGTGGTAAAGAGCAGCACGTTACCGTGCCTGCCCGCGATGTAGACGAAGAGTTCTTCGAAAATGGTCAAATGTTCGATGGCTCCTCAATCGAGGGCTGGAAAGGCATTAACGAATCCGACATGATCCTGCGCCCGGAAGATGGCACTGCTTTCCTCGACCCCTTCACCGAAGACGCTACTCTGATTTTGCGTTGCGATATCATTGAGCCAGCCACGATGCAGGGCTATGATCGTGACCCGCGTTCTATTGCTAAGCGCGCTGAGGCGTACCTGGAGTCCACCGGCCTGGGCGATACTGCTTTCTTCGGTCCGGAGCCTGAGTTCTTTATTTTTGACGAAGTACATTGGAAGTCTGATATTCAGGGTTCCATGTACAAGATTTCTTCCGACGAGGGCGCCTGGGCGACCAGTAATCAGGTAGAGGGCGGCAACCTGGGGCACCGTCCGCGCGTTAAAGGCGGTTACTTCCCGGTTCCTCCGGTCGACAGCTTCCACGATATCCGTGGCGCTATGTGTAACACCCTGGAAGCGATTGGTCAGACCGTTGAAGTTCACCACCACGAAGTGGCGAATGCGGGGCAGAACGAGATCGGCGTTAAATTCAATACGCTGGTGAAGAAGGCGGACGAAGTTCAGGAAATGAAGTACGTGATCCACAACGTGGCCCACGCGTACGGCAAAACCGCGACCTTCATGCCCAAGCCGCTGGTTGGCGACAACGGTTCTGGTATGCATATTCACCAGTCGTTCTGGAAAGATGGTCAGAACCAGTTTGCCGGTGATGAATACGCAGGCCTGTCGGAAATGGCGCTGTATTACATCGGCGGTGTGATCAAGCACGCACGCGCTCTGAACGCCTTCACCAACGCCTCTACCAACTCGTACAAGCGTTTGGTGCCGGGGTTTGAAGCGCCGGTTATGCTGGCTTACAGCGCCCGTAACCGTTCCGCCTCTATCCGGATTCCCTATACGGTCAGCCCCAAAGGCAAGCGCGTTGAAACCCGCTTCCCTGACCCGACCGCTAACCCGTACCTGTCGTTTGCTGCCCTGCTAATGGCAGGTATCGACGGCATCAAGAACAAGATTCATCCTGGCGATGCCATGGACAAGAACCTGTACGACCTGCCGCCAGAAGAAGGCAAGTTGGTACCGACCGTTGCCAACAGCCTGGACCAGGCTCTGGAAGCGCTCGACGCTGACCGTGCGTTCCTGACCGAAGGTGGCGTGTTCACCGACGATATGATTGATGCCTATATCGAACTCAAGATGGAAGAAGTGGAGCGTATTCGCATGACCACGCACCCTATCGAATTTGATATGTACTACAGCTGCTAATCGCGTTTTGACGCGATAGCCCTAAAACCCCGCTTCGGCGGGGTTTTTTATTGCACTTAACCAGTGAGAGGGTGCGCCTTAACGGTACTCCATGCACTAAAATAGTGCATGTGGTGGATCGCACCATGGCAGGTTGCGCGCTTAACGCTCGTTGAATCAAGGCTTGGCGCCCATAAGGCGTGCATGCTGATGAAAGGGGCCAACCTGGCGTGCTTTTTGCAGTTTCTCTTGCGTATTGAACGTTTTTATCAGCGACATTCAGGACACTTCATGTATCAGCGTTTACTAGAACATCTCTCCATGGCAGTGCTGCTGCTGGACGGTGAGCTCCGCGTACGCTGGATGAACCCTGCCGCCGAAGCGCTGTTGGCAGTAAGCTTTAGCCGTGTGCAGGGGAGCAGCCAGGATACCCTGCTGGGCGGTGATGAAAGTATTGACCAGGTGTTGGCCAAGGCGCGGGATGCCTTTCATCCCTACACCCAGCGCGAGGCGCGCATTACCCCGGTTAACGGTGAAGCGCTGACGGTGGATTACACCGTGACGCCCCTGTCGGCAGACGAGCTTCTGCTGGAAGTAGAGCCTCGTGACCGCTTGATGCAAATTTCCCGCGAGGAAGCGCTAACCACGCGCCAGGAAACCATCAAAGTGCTAGCCCGAGGCTTGGCCCATGAAGTGAAAAATCCGCTGGGCGGCATCCGCGGGGCGGCTCAGCTATTAGAGCGTGACCTGGATAAGCCTGAATTGCGTGAGTTTACCCATATCATCGTGGAGGAGGTTGACCGCTTGCGTGATCTGGTGGATTCGATGCTTGGCCCGAATCGCATTGTTAAGCACGCGCCGGTGAACATCCACAAAGTGCTGGAGCGGGTAAGAACGCTGCTGGTGGCTGAACATCCGAATATCACCATCCACCGCGATTACGACCCTAGCCTGCCGGACCTTTCCGGGGATGAGGCGCAGATGATCCAGGCCGTGCTTAACGTGGCCAGGAACGCCGTGCAGGCCATGAGCGATGCCGAGACCCCTGTGCCCAAATTGATGCTGCGCACCCGTGCCCGGCGTCAGTTCACCCTGGGTGCTGAGCGCCACCGGTTAGTGAGCGAGGTGGGTGTGATCGATAACGGCCCTGGTATCCCGGAAGGACTTAAAGAGACGCTCTTCTACCCGATGGTGTCAGGGCGTGCTGAAGGCAGCGGATTGGGGTTGTCCATCGCTCAGTCGATCCTGCATCAGCATCAAGGGTTGATTGAATGTGACTCACGTCCCGGGCACACCGAGTTCCGCTTACTGATTCCATTGGTTATTAATTGTACCGGAGAAGCATCATGATAGAGGCGACACGTAACGAGGTTGCACGGGTGGTCGTTGTGGATGACGATCGCGCTATCCGCTGGGTGCTTGAACGTGCATTGGCACAGCCGGATCTTGATGTAGAGTGCATAGAACGCGCCGATACCGTACTGGAACGACTGCTGACAACCCCACCGGATGTGCTGGTGACTGACATTCGCATGCCGGGCATTGATGGGCTGGATCTTATGTCGCACATCCGTGAGGCGCACCCGGATTTGCCGGTCATCATCATGACCGCTCATTCGGATCTCGACAGCGCAGTGGCCTCTTATCAAGGCGGTGCGTTTGAGTACCTGCCCAAGCCGTTTGATGTGGATGAAGCGCTGGCGCTTGTGCGCCGGGCGGTGGCTCATGCGCGCGAGCGCCAACGGCCGATCAGCGTTCCCGAAGGTTTGAACGCAGAAATCATTGGTGAAGCGCCGGCCATGCAGGAGGTGTTTCGGGCCATTGGGCGACTCTCTCATTCGCATATTACTGTGCTCATCAATGGCGAGTCGGGCACCGGTAAAGAGCGTGTAGCCCAGGCACTCCACCAGCACAGCCCCCGGGCGGGCAAGCCGTTTATTGCCCTGAACATGGCGGCCATCCCGCGTGATCTGATTGAGTCTGAACTGTTTGGCCACGAGAAAGGTGCGTTTACCGGGGCCGCTGCCCAGCGCCAGGGGCGCTTTGAGCAGGCCAACGGCGGCACGCTGTTTCTGGATGAGATCGGCGATATGCCGGCTGAAACCCAAACTCGCTTGCTGCGCGTATTGGCCGACGGTGAGTTCTACCGAGTGGGCGGGCACACCCCGGTCAAGGTTGACGTGCGGATTATCGCCGCGACGCACCAGAACCTTGAGTCGCTGGTGGATGACGGGCGCTTTCGTGAGGACCTTTTCCATCGCCTGAACGTTATCCGCATTCACTTGCCGCGCCTTGCCGAACGCCGTGAGGATATCCCACGCCTCACACGGCATTTTCTTGCTGAAGCCGCCAAAGAACTTGCCACCGACATCAAGGTACTCACGGCCGAAACCGAGGAGCACCTGACGCGCCTGGCGTGGCCGGGTAACGTGCGCCAACTGGAAAATATCTGTCGCTGGTTAACGGTAATGGCGTCTGGGCGTGAAATTCTGGTGGAGGATTTACCGCCAGAGCTACGCTCCCCCCAGGCAACTGAAAGCGGCGGTCATGGCGAATGGCGCAGCGCCTTTCGGGAATGGGCCGACCGTGCTCTGGCCGAAGGGCATACACATCTGTTGGAAGAGGCCGTACCCGACGTTGAGAAAATTCTGATTGAGACGGCGTTAAAGCACACCGGTGGGCGTAAAGGAGAAGCAGCAGAATTGTTAGGCTGGGGGCGCAATACACTAACGCGTAAATTAAAGACGTTGCTACCCGCCCTGGCAGACGAATAACGCTGCCACTGTGCGCGCTAAACGAGCATTGATTGCTTGGTAAGCGCTTGGCACTGCGTTAGAAAACGCTCAAAGTCGCTCAGTATGGTGTCCAGGCTAGCGTGAAGACGATGGTCGTCATCGACCATCCGTAACGAGAGTTGCTGTAATCGGGCGCGTTCAATAACGGGGCCGGGCAGCACGACATCATCCTGCCAGCCGTGGATGATATGGGTAAGCTGAGCCTGAATCATCGGCGAGGTTTCAGGGTACGCCGGTAAGCCAAGCGCAGGGGCAAGTAAAAAACAACCTAAAAGGGGATGCTGAGCGCTAACCGCAGCGCTCAGCCATCCTCCCAAGCTAGAACCCGCTAGCACACACGCTGCGGGATTATCATTGCGTTTTGACAGAGTATCCAACAGGTGATCCAGCCGCCTGGGGGGCTCTGCCATGCCACGGTAATCCATAACGACCGGCTCACAATCATCGAGCGTTTCGGCGATCCCTTTGAGTGCCTGAATTTTCAAGGCACCGGGCCCGCTTTCCAGGCCGTGTGAAAGATAGACGGTCATCATTATGGTTATTCCGCTGCTCTTTCAATCGCCTGGCCGCCTTCCGAGATATCCTCTCCCGCGCCATGAATCGTATTACAACCGCTGATCGCCAGCAGTGTGGTTAATAGCACTACACCCATCGCCCATGTGCGTTTCATTGAATGATCCCTTCTTGTTGATCAGAAATAGTCGTGAGTAGAAACAGTCCTGCGTAAAACCATTCTTGCATAAAACAGTAAGGCTGCCATCAGCAACGCAGTAGCCCATACCAAGCGCGCCTTCGAAGTATCTTGCCTTCTCTTTATATTAGCCAGCAATAACACGTTAGGGTAAGAAGTAGTACGTTTTTGCCGAAATAAAGTGAGCAATAGCCAAACGTTCAGCTTCCCAAGTGGTGATTGGTGTCACGGTGACCATTCGATGAGCAGGTATTTTTGTCGCATGTGCCTTTTTTGCACACGGTTAAAGAGAGTTTTTCGTTGTTTTTAGGAAAGTGTTTTTATTACAAATTTTTGATTTTGTTGGCTTTTTGTTTATTTTCTGGCAGTTGGCCTAAAGCCTGCAGTATTATGAGTAGGAACAACATGAGCGGATTGATAGGAAACAAGGGAAGGCAGGAGCCAAGTAGAGAACAGGACGTTAAAGGACACTCATCCGCTCATATGTATTGGCGTAAGGATATGCCAATCGTCGAAGCCAAGGATCGGCAGAGATGCAAAACGACCATTTCGCGTAAGCGGTGTGGTCTTTTTGCGTTGCGTATTTTTTAAGCCATTGAAAATTATAAAGTTTTGTTTATTAATTATAATTTGCACAAGCTTTGTACAGATGAAGCCACCGATATAGTCTATCCTTGCAGCATACTAAATCTAAGCGGTTAGAACATGCCAATGCAGCAGCCGCGCATTTCAGGGACAAGCGTTATGGCGATGGGATTGATGTTATGCATGTTTGTGCTGTTCTTGGGATTTTCAGCTATCGGGTTATACATGATGTTTAAAACCTCTTTTATGATCACAATAGAAGATCGCGAAGATATGCCGCCTGATATTTGATGGTTACCGCCCAACGGCGCGTTCTAAAAAGAATACGTACACAAACGATCATGCCCACGCAAGTGGGCATGATCGTTTGGGGTGAGCATAACGCGGCGGGCTACTTTTTCTGCCAGCGGCCACGGCCTCTGTCGGGCACCATGCGTCCGAAGTACAGCAGGCCAAAGACTAACCAGCCGACGGTTAAAATAGCTGAAAAGCCCAGTATGGCGAGCGCACCAAACTCGCCTATCAAGGGCAAAGCAGCGGCGGTAAATAACCCACCACCTACTACCGGTTCAAACATGAGCTGCTTATAGCCAAAGCTCTCAAGCGCGCCGGATTTATTGCTGGGGTCAGCCATTCTCATCAGCAATAAGCCCGTCACTGTGACCCCCATGGATTGCCCAAAGTCTCCAATGCCTCGCTCAAACCAGCCTTCTGGAATCACTCGGGGGGCAATCACGATAAGAACGAATAACCCCCAAGCAATGCCGGCGACGGCAAGCAGTAAAAAGGGCAGGAAGTATTCCCCCAGGGTGGTGAGTGACAGCGTGGCAAGTGCAGCGACAATGGTGAAATCAAGCGCGGTGCCAGCAATTCGCGCCATGGTACGTGTGGAAACATGGTGCTCCAGGCCAAAGCGCGTGATCACTAACTGGACGATGACGCCGCCAATCATCGCGATAGGAAATAGCGGCACGTGCGCTAATATCTCAAGACCTCCATTGCTTGCCCAAGTGGCTTGCTCAACCCACTGCAGGCCAGAGAGCAGCAGCCAACCTATTAAAATGGCAATGCCCACCAACCCAATATGCAGGCTAAGCGGGTCAGTGGTTCCTGCTTCATGCATGAGGTCTTTTTTAAATTCGCTAAACTCTTCAGTAGAAGGACGACTGTCCTCACGGATCATGTCATCAGGTTCATCGTTCTCGTTGCTGGGCGTAATGATGTTGCGGCGCGCGGCAATGTTAATCATGAGCGTGCCAATGAGTACACCGGAAACAATGCCCACGGTGGCGAGACCAAGTGCAAGGTCAGCGCCTTCTTCAAACCCCAGGTCAGAGAACGTATCGGCCATGCCAGCGGCCGTACCATGGCCGCCTTCAAAGCCAATTTCAATAAGGGCACCCGCCATGGGGTTCATATTAAACAAGGGGGCAAGTATCAACAGCGCCAGCGTCAGACCCACCACGTATTGGCCCCACGCCATTGTTTGTCCAACAACGACCTGGGGGCCTGCGCGCAGCCAAATAGTACGAATGCCAGGAATCGTTTTACCGATAAAGAGGGCAGCAAATACCACGTTGATCAAAAGGCCAGGTAGCGCAGACCAGCTCTCTTGTACATACGCGGGGAAAAGACCGGGGCTTTCTTCAAAAAAAGTAGGCAGCAAGCGTCCGATAACGTCTGGGCCCATCAATAAAAGCACAAGACCAGCAATGACGGAACTGGGTAAGAATAGCCTACGTAGCCAGCCAATCCGGAGCCGCAGCGCATTACTTGCGACGAGCGCGAGAGAGATAATCACCAGTGCAATAAAAAGCTCACCAACCGTCATGGTCATCACATCACTCCTTAATGAATGCGAGAGGGCGTATGCCGCCTTCGCAAGACCAAGTAAATGACAGGGTTGGTTTTAACGTAGTGCGTCGTGGTTAAATTGGCGAATAGTTAATGCTTAGGCTCTGTCTGAAAAGTGTCTGCGCTCGACAATACGGCGTTAAAAATTGGCTCAAAATACTCATTTACACATGTAAACTCCGTTTTTTCGCCAATTTTTGCCTTGTCTTGTCTTCGCTCGTCAACTTTTCAGACAGACCCTAGCCTGCCCAATAGAGGCTAAGTAGAGCAAAGCCATAACCCATAGCGGCGCCTGCAAGAACATCGCTAATGTAGTGGAGTCCGAGGCCAACACGGGAAACTGCAATCAGCAGGGCCAAAGGCAATACCAAGGGAAGTAGCCACGGCGTATGAGCCGCCACCAGTACGCTAAACATTACGGCGTGCATGGTGTGGCCACTGGGGAAACTGTAACGATCACGCGCAGGCTCACCGCAATGCACGCCCCCTAGGTAGGTAATAAAGGGCCGCTCGCGGCATAACCGCGTTTTGATTAAGCGATAAGCCGCCATCGCCAGCAGTGCGATGCTGGTGTATTGCACCATACGCCAGGTTCCATCCGGCTGTAGCCAGGGCTGAGCGGCTATCAGCAGTACCCAGATAGGCCAGTCACCTATTCGACTGGCGGCTTGCAAGAGAATTCGCCACGGGCGAAACAGGTTGAGTCGTGTCACCCGCTGGCAGAGACGCCACTCCAGTAAATCAAGACGATCGAATACGACAAGCGGGCGCGGACGCATGATAATTCTCCTGGGCTTGCTGAAGGTACTGCATAAACTGGTCTGCAATGCCCGACCAGCTTTGCTCAAGTGCGCGATGGCGCGCAACACGCCCTAGCCGTGCATAGTCGGCGGGGTGTTGGCAAAGCTCGACCGCCGCTTGCTGAAATGCGTCGCCATCATCAAGCGCTATCGTCATTCCGTTTTGATCATTTTCGATCAGTTCAGCGCTTGCTGCGTATTGATAGGCCACAACAGCCAGACCACTGGCCATGGCTTCCGTAATCACATTGCCCCAGGTTTCTGACAGCGAAGGGAAGACAAAGATATCGGCGCTAGCATAGTGGCGGGCTAATTCATGTTTATCGATGAACCCGGTGAAGTGTGCATCAGGTAGCGCCTTTTCAAGCTGCGTACGCGCTGGGCCATCGCCCACAATGACCTGGGCCATATCCGGGCGCACTTCACGCATGGCTTGCAGTGTTTCCTGGAGTAGCGTGAGGTTTTTCTCAGCGGCTAAACGACCGACATAAATGGCCACGGGCTGATGGTCACTCACTCCCCATTGACGGCGTAACGCGCTATCACGAAAAGCGGGTGAAAAGCACTCTCCGTCGATCCCGCGCGACAGCACCTTAACACCGTGAATGCCTTGGCGGCGTAGCGTCTCGGCTTGTAAATGGGTGGGGACCAGCGTGGTGGTACAACCATTATGAAAGTAGCGTAAATAGCGCCGCGTGGCAGAGGATAACCACGACACACCGTAATCGTGGCAGTAGTGGTCAAAGTTGGTATGCCAGCCCGCCACCAGAGGAATATTGAGTTGCCTCGCCGCATGTCGTGCCGCCCAGCCAAGCGGGCCTTGGGTAGCAAGATAGATCGTATCAGGACGGTACTTACGCCAGAAACGGCGCAGCTTAGCGGGCGTTACCAAGCCTACCTGTACTTCCGCATAGCCAGGTAAAGCGACAGATTTAACCTGCATTTCCTGGGCAATATGCGTAGCGCTTCCGGGTACTTTGGGGCGCGGGCGAATCACGTCGACCGTTACGCCCTGCTGGTGCAGTTCGTGGTTAATGCGGCTTAGCGTGTGCGCAACGCCATTAATATCGGGTGACCACGTTTCACTCACAATACATAGCCGCATAAACGATACGCCCCTTAATCATATTTTAACTTAGTGTGGCCGGTAACGATGACATTGCCAAGTCAGGACAGTGAAAAACTAGTGACATAAATATCAATCGCCGTTTGTTTACTTATTGATAGGCCTGCTTTTTAACGGCGTTATTATTAATAGATTACAACCTGATAAAAGCAACTGAAAGAGGAATTTTATAATAAAAGATTCGTTGGCTATTTTTTTTACCGTTGGGTGTGCTGCAGTGTTATTAGGACAATAGGGTTTTCACGGACAACTAAAAAGAGCCGTGGGCGCATGCCACTACGTTCTGTGATGTTGCTTGAGCATATTGGTAGTGCGTTGCTAAGAAGTGGTATGTTTTATTAGGCTCTAATGACGTTTTAATAAAGAAGATTTGCCATGCTTGGATGGGTATTCATGAATGAACACTGGTTTTACATGGCGATGAAGCTGGGCGAAATTGGCGGCTCCTGGAACAAGGAACGGAAACATGATGATCAACGACTGGATAAATGCGGGGCTCTTGATAGCTTTTCTGACGGTCGCGCTGGCCTCCGGTTTTATCATGCGGAAAAGAAAGAGCTGGTCCCACAGCATCTCCGTTCACGTTGTTCTGTTCGCCGCGAATGCGGGTTTCCTGCTGACTCTGAATAAGACCATCAATCAGATACTGGTCGACAGGAAGGTCTCCGCCATAAAGCCGGATATCATTGACGACCTGACCTTGGTGGCTATTGGTCTGACCGCCATGCAGCAAACCTTCCTGCTGATTAACCGCCTGACGGCCGATCAGGTAACGAAGGGAAGCGATAAAACCTCGGCCACAAGCATCGCTCGCATCCTTAAACTTGCAATGGTGCTGGTGTTACTGCTTTTGTTCAGTGAACATCTGGGCCTGAGCTTTTCGGGCCTCTTGGCCTTTGGCGGCTTCGGCGGTATCGCCATCGGTATTGCCGGACGGGATGTTCTAAGCAATGTTTTCTCCGGCGTGATGCTCTATTTCGACCGCCCCTTCAAGTTTGGCGACTGGATTCGTTCTCCAGACCGTAATATTGAGGGTACCGTCGAGGAAATCGGTTGGAGAATGACGAAGATCATCACCTTCGATAACCGCCCGCTCTTCGTCCCTAACTCCGTTTTCTCAACGATCAGCGTCGAAAATCCGGGGCAGATGCGTAACAGGCGCATCAGTACTACGGTCGGCCTCAGGTACGAGGATGCCGACAAGGTTGCCGCCGTCGTCAACGATATTCGCGCGATGCTTCAGAAGCACGACGGCATTGATTTCACGCAGACTCTCCTCGTCTACTTCAACGAATTTGCGGATTCCTCACTAAATATTATGGTCTATGGTTTTACCAGGACCACGAAATGGGCTGAATGGCTGGCGATCCAGCAAGATATCTACCTTAATATCATCACTATCGTGCATGGTCATGACGCCGATTTTGCCTTCCCCTCTCGGACTGTCTATCTTGAGAAGGATTAAACTCACGCCACCGTTAATAACCATACACAGCCTTAAGCAATATGTTTAAGGCCCTTCGGTAGGCTTGCTGGTGAAATCCGTCACCGGTTTATCTATGGGCTGGTCCAGCCGCTCGGAAAAAGCCCGCAGGCCTGCCAGAATCGGTTTAAGGGCATACCACAGCTCGTCATCTTTGAGCATGTGATACACCCCGGTGATGCCGGGGGCGCTGTCTTTTTCTTCTTTCTCTTTGTCCTGGCTTCGTGCTTGCTCCTTGTGCTTGGCCTTGTCCTCATGGCGATGGTTGCCAACCTGCTCAATTCCCTCTTTAAGCGCAAATATCACTTGGTAAAACCGATCTGGTGGTAGCGTTGAAAGCGTCATCACGATGACCGATAAGTTCTGAATAGTGTTAAGCGAGCCGGGTTTATTTAACCCGTCTACCGCAATACGCATTAGCTCATGATTAGAGGCAACCATGTCATTGGCAAACCGCAGCAGACCGTGCTCATGGAGCGTTTGCACCAGCCTATCAAGTTCCTCCTGAGCATCCGGGCCGATAGTAGGCGGCGGCACGTCGTAGGAAATTCGTTCGGCCATCACATTTTCCTCGGATTGGTTTGCTGGGCAGGCGGAAGCTGGTAGTCATCCTTTGCCCATTTGACCTCGACCGCAACGCCCTTATTGGGCGTACGGTGGCCGTAGCGGTAGTTGTTACTGGGGAGCGGGAGGGCGGTGTGTTTGTCGAGCACTTCAAGCTTTACGGCAACTTCCTTATAGGCAGGTGTTTGCACATCGGGGTCGTTATGTTCGCCGGTCAGCGAGTTAACCCCCAGTTTGCCGAAGTGAATGGGCATAAAAAGAGTTTTTCCTGCGGCACGCTCGGTGACGATAGCTGGAAACTCAATGCTATCCCGACGTGAAGCTATCTTGACCCATGTGCCGTCTTCGATCCCGCGCTCGGCGGCAAGCTCGGGGCTAACTTCAACAAACCCATGGGCTACCTGGTCACAAATACCCGGCGAGCGGCCAGTCTGATTGGTTCCCTGAAACTGTTCCAACAGACGACCGTTGTTCAACATTAGGCCGTACTCTTTATCCGAGGCCTCTGAAGGCTCTTTCCACTCCAGCGGAAACAGGCTAGCTTTGCCATCCTCCGTCGGAAATCCATCGGTATACAGCAGTGGCGTATCGGTGCCGTCCTCGGCAACCGGCCAGAGCAACGACTTCCAGCCTTCCAGGCGCTCGTAGCTGACCCCCGCGAACATGGGGGATATAGATGCGCACTCTGCCATGATCTCGGAGGGGTGGTTATAGCCCCAGTCGTGGCCCATTTGCGCGGCAAGGTCCGTTAAAATACGCCAATCTGGGCGGCTGTCGCCCAGTGGATCAAGCACTTGGTAGAAGCGCTGAATACGCCGCTCGGTATTAACAAAGGAGCCGTCTTTCTCGACGCTGGGGCAGGCGGGCAGCACGACATCGGCAAACTCTGCGGTACGGCTCAAGAAGACATCCTGCACTACCATAAAATCGAGACTTTCAAACGCGGAATGGACGTTATGGGTATTGGAGTCGGAGAAGGCCGTTTCCTCGCCAATAATGTACATGGCTTTAAGCTTGTCCTCGGCGGCGGCTTGCACCATCAGGAAGTTGCCATAACCGATTTCACTGGAGAGCTGTTCAGGCTTAACGCCCCACCCTTTGGCCCACCGCTTACGGGCGTCTTCGTCGGTAACCTTTTCATAGCCTGGATACATATTGCGCAGGCAGCCAAAGTCGCTGGCCCCCTGCACATTGTTATGACCGCGCATGGGGTAGCCACCGGTGCCCGGTTTGCCGTAGTTACCCGTGACCAACAGCAGGTTGGAGAGCGCGGTGCTGGTATCCGAACCGTGGCTATGCTGCGTAATTCCCATGGCCCATAGCAGGCAGACACGTTTTGCCCGGCCGATTAATTCAGCGGCCTCAATCAATTGCTGTTTGGGAATGCCGGTTTTCTGCTCGGCAAAATCAAGCGTAAACGGCGTCAGCGATTCACGATACTCATCGACGTTATTGACCCAGCGCCCGAGGAATTCATGGTCGGCCAGGTCGTTATCGAACATATAGCGTGATAGCGCCGACGCCCAGATTAAATCGGTGCTGACATTGGGGCGCATGAAAAGATTCGCCCGCTCGGCCATTTCATGTTTGCGCGGGTCGAACACCACCAGCTTTTGGCCATGCAGCTTCTGTGAGGACTTGATGCGCGAGGCAATCACTGGGTGGTTTTCGGCGGTATTACTGCCTACCAGCACCATTACTTCAGCCTGCTCTATGTCCTTGATGGTACCGGCGTCGCCACCGTAACCCACAGTGCGGAAAAGCCCTTTAGTCGCCGGGTTTTGGCAGTAGCGGGATGAGTTATCCACGCTGTTGGTACCAATAATCAGCCGGGCAATTTTCTGCGTTAGGTAGGCCTCTTCGTTGCTGGCTTTACTGGAGCCAATAAAGCCCACGCTCTGTGGGCCGTGGGTGTCGCGCACGCTTATCAGTTGGCTCGCCACCAGATCCAGCGCTTCGTCCCAACTGGCTTCACGGAACTGACCCTTTTCCCGAATCAGCGGTGTCGTGAGGCGTTTTTCACTGTTTACAAAGTCCCAGGCAAATTTGCCCTTGATGCAGGTGGAGATACCGTTAGCCGGGGCATCTGGCGTGGGCTGAACCTTAAGAATGTTGCGATCACGGGTCCACATCTCAAACGCGCAGCCTACACCGCAGTAGGTGCATACCGTTTTTGTACGTTTGATGCCCGGCTCGCGCAAAGCGGCATCCAGTTCTGAAACACCGGTGATGGGTATGGCGCTGGTGGTGTTTTCGACTTCCTTGACTATTTCAATCATCGGCCGTTTAAGCGACCAGGGCAGTGCGGTCAGCGGGCCTGTCTGGCCGTACATGCTGTTTTCCTGCAGCGCATTACACGGACAAACCGTTACACAGTGGCCGCAATGTACGCAGCTTGAGTCGTTGATCTTTTCGCCACCATCCCAGAGTACGCGCGGGTTTTCGCTGGAAAAGTCGATGCTCAGCGTCTCATTAACTTCGACGTTTTGGCACGCTTCCACGCATTGGCCGCACAGAATGCACTGGTCCGGGTCGTAGGTGTAGAAAGGGCTAGAAGTATCCTTTTCATGAGGCTTGGGCGTGAATTCGTAGCGCTGGATGGGTATCTGCATTTCTACCAGTGCATTGTGCACCGTGCAGTCGCCATTGTTGTTCTCGCATACGGTGCAGTAAAGCTCGTGCTTGGCTAACAAGCGATCCATTCCTTCATGGCGAGCGGCTTCGGCCTCTCTGTCTTGGCTGGAAACGTTAAGACCCTCTTCGGTACGCAGCGTACAGCCTCGTTTTATCTCGCCGTTAACATTAACCCAGCACGTATCGCAGGTTTCGATAGGCCCCAGGGAGGGGTGATAGCAGACGCTGGGTAAGTTAATGCCTTGGGCTTTTAGAAAGTCGATTAGCGGTTCATCGGCGTTGCCGGTTAATGTTTTATCATCAAACGTAATCGTGCACGGTCGGTTCATGTGGGCATTCCTCCATGGATCCCTTGTTTTTTATCCTGGTATCAGTCCTCTTTAATGCGCAGATGTATTGGTCAAAAGGTAGTCAAGGGGGGAGGGTTGTAAAAGCGGGCGGCCCGGGATTGAACTTAAGTTAAAGCGTGAAAGGGGAATTTGAATGAGTATTCCGGAGACGCCGCGGCCTTCTGTATTAGCGCATTTATAGTGACAGCCAACGGCGATTTTAGATAAGTAAGCGCTTATATTTGATTGTGCGCTAAATCACTCGTTTCCGGATTTGTGAGGACAATTGCTCAAAGGCAATCACGACCACCAGAATGAATAGAATAATAGTCAGTGCGCGATCAAAATTGAAAAGCCGCATGGCAGCAGCTAACTCAACACCGATGCCGCCAGCGCCGACCAGGCCTAACGTAACCGCTGAGCGCAGGGCCTTTTCGACGCTATATAGGCTAGTCGCGGTCATGGAAGCCAGCGTCTCCGGCAAAATTGCGCCGCCGATCACTGAAAGCTTACCCGCACCGGTAGCGCTAAGCGCTTCAGAAGGGCCCGGGTGGACTTCTTCGATACGTTCCGAGAAAAAGCGCGCTGCAAAACCAATGGTGTCCATGATGATCGCCAGCACGCCAGCCATGGGGCCCAAGCCAACGGCCACCACGAAAATAAGCGCCCAAATCAAATCTGGAATGGTGCGCATCGTCGAAACAATAAACCGCGTTAGGGTGCGAACCCAGGAGGCGGGGGTGGTATTACGCGCCGACAGCAAGGCAAACGGTAGGCTAAGTATTACCCCAATCGTCACGCCCACAATGGCAATGTTTAGCGTTTCAAACATCGACCATGCCAATACATCTAGATTGCTGAGATCGGGAGGGAAAGCGCGGCCCAAAAAATGGCTCAGATTCACGACCCCGCGCAGCAAGCGCTCAAGCGTGACGTTGGTCGCCATGGTGCCTTGAATAAACAGGGCTAAAAACGCCAGCGCAATACCCCAGGTAAACAGTGACGGTCGTTTAAATCGGGGCGGCAACGCCGTCGCAAGCGGACGATTAGTAGGCATGGGCTGCTCTCGGCAGTTAGTGGGGAACGGGCGTTAAACGAGTAGGGGTCGAAAGCAGTGGTTGATCGACACGGGTCTCGCCTTGATACAGTTGCTGCATATCGTCTAATTCGACCTGTTGGCGTGGCGAGTCCAGGACAATTCTTCCTGCTTTCATCCCCACAATACGGTCGCCGTATTGCTGGGCGAGCTCTAGCTGATGCAGCGTGCAGAGCACCGTCATGCCTCGCTCTGTCACGACATCCAGCAATAAATCCATGATTTCACGGCCGGCTTTAGGATCAAGGCTGGCAACAGGCTCATCGGCAATAATAATTTCGGCATCCTGCATAAGTGTTCTGGCGATGGCCACGCGCTGCTGTTGGCCGCCTGAAAGTGCCCGACATTCAGCCTGTGCTTTATGCGCCAACCCTACTCGCTCAAGCGCCGCCATCGCCCGCTCGCGCAGCTCATCACTGGCGAAACAGGCAAGGCTGGTGAGAAGTCCTAAACGCTGCTGGCCAAGTGCACCGTATAAAACGTTTTGAAAAACACTCACGTTTTGCACCAGATTGAACTGCTGGAACACAACGCCTATTTTCTGGCGCAGCCTGCGCATTTGGGCTGTCGACAGGCGCGTTAGCGGCTCACCCAGGATGTGGATACTGCCTTGGTCGTGGGGGGCCAATCCGTTGAGACAGCGCATCAACGTCGATTTGCCGCACCCATTGGCGCCCAGCAAAATAACGCATTCGCCTTGAGTAACGCTGAGATTTAAGCCGCGTAGTACATGAAGCTTTGCGTAGTATTTATGCAAGTCAGTAATCGTGATCGCATTCATACAAAAACCTCCTGCGTTACTGCCAGGAGGGGGAAGTTATAGGCCATCATGTTGAAACCTTTAAACGGCACGTCCCTGTGCATGTTGGGTACCTAACCGTTAAAGGGGAATGCCCGCGGCTTCGTACGCTTGACGGACTACGTCGTAATCTTCATTGGTGCGGTCAAAGCCCAGCGATGAGTCTCGGTTTAAGAATTTGCCTTCGTTGCGCTCTGTGGCAATCAATGCACTCCACAGCGTATCGGCATTGGCATTTAGCGTGTCACGCAGTGCTGTTTTACAGGCATCATCTAAAGAGCCCCGCATAACCACGGGGTCGCCAGGCAGTACATCGCTAGTGGCGATAACACGGTATTCGCCGTTAGGATCCATTGCCTGAATCTCATCAATGTCGCGATTGCCGCCGCCCATGGCATCGACATCGCCATTGATCAGGGCAGCAATACGCGCGTCGCCAGCCATGATAATTTCCAGGTCCCGGTTAATATCCAGCCCGGCATCCACCAGCATTTGGCTTGGGAAAATATGTCCACTGGTAGAGCCAACATCCTTCAGCGCTACGCGATTGCCTGCTAAATCTTCAAGAGATTCGATATCGCTATCGGCGGGCACATAGAAGCTGCTGCCATAGTGTGGGCGCTCGATGGCGAACAGGATTTCAATATCGCTTTCGCGATCGAACAGCACGAATTCCGAAGGACCGGCAAATACCAGGTCCACATCGTCATATTGAAGCGCTGTTCCCGCCGCCGTACGGTTGCTTAGGCTAAACATCTTAAGCTCAAGTCCGGTCGTTTCCTCAAACGCCTCAGCGAAGGGGCCAAACGCTTCTGCCAGTGGCCCCATGCCTTCAATCCCCGTGTCGGCCATACGCAGCGGATTAGGACAGATGTCGCTTAAATCTTCATTGGCGTAGGTGGTGGCGGTCGTTGCCAGCGTTGCGGCGGTGGAGAGTGCAAGCGCGAGGAGTGACTTGTGCATTGTGAGCTTCCCAAGAGAGGAGATATCAGAGGCAACGCAGCTGTAGCTTGCCTAGCATGGAGTGATGGCTCCATAGAGTGGCAGCTGTTGATGACACTTGGGTGTAGCGAAGATGACGGTTTTATCTCTATCTCATGACATGGTGGTTGGAACAGTGAGGACTATTTAGTCTGCCTGTTGCCGTGAGCAAAATGAGGTAAAAGGCTATTTTTGTATCACTTAAGCTAAGGTAAATGAGTGCGCTGAAATGACATGCATAAGGACCGTCACCAATTTGTCAGGCTTTTAGGGCACGCTATCGTTTTGCTATAACGCTTATATAAAAGGAACCATACTGATGCGTCTTATTCCTCACAGTATTACGCTAGGGATAGCGGCGGGGCTGCTTACTACCTCGGCGTATGCTGCGCCCTATACGCTGACCATTTTTCATACCAATGACCTGCACGGACGTACCGACCACTACCCTCAGCTCATCACCACGCTGGACGAGGCGCGCGAGCGGTTCGGCGATGGCTTGCTGCTGTACGCTGGGGATATCTTTTCGGGTACGCTCTATTTCACCGAATACCAAGGGCAGGACGCCGTCGAGTTCATGAACCTGATGGGCTATGACGCGTTCGTGCCCGGTAACCATGAGTTCGACCTGGGCGATCCGGAAGAGGGCCATCAGGCTCTTGCGGCTTTCTTTACCGCCGCTGACTTCCCCATTGTGGGCGCGAATCTGGACTTCTCTACCTCGCCCGAGTTTGCCGATCTACTAGGCAATTCGATCAGCACTGGGCTCGAACATAAGCCTAAGCCTGGCCACCTTTACGATGGCATTGTGGTAGAGCAAGGTGGCGAGCGAATCGGCATCTTCGGGCTAAGCACGCAAGGCAGCGAGACCGTCTCCAGCCCCGGTAAGGTAACCATTAGCGATTATAGGGCGGCCGCTGAAGCGATGGTGGAAGCGTTTGAAGCCCAAGGGGTCAACAAGATCGTCGCGCTTACTCACCTAGGTTACGACAGCGACCCGAGTATGGGCAATGACCTGCTGCTCGCCCAGCATGTGGAAGGAGTGGACGTGATCATCGGCGGGCACAGCCATACTCACTTGCAAGCCCCTGTTATGCTAACCGAAAACGACCGGGGCGAGCCGATAGCGCCCACCGTGATTGGTCAGGCAGGCGAGTACGGTCAGCACCTGGGCGTCATGCAGGTAACGTTCGATGATAATGGCAACGTACTGGAGGCTAACGGGGAGCTGCTTGCCACCGCAGAGCGCGAGCCAGACGCCGAAGCTGCCGCCCTCTTGGCGCCGTATACCGCGAAAATTGAGGAGGTACGCGATACGCTGGTGGGCGCTCGGGTGGTTTCAGCCCTGCCTAACCCCCGCCACGGCAAGGGTGATGAACAGAGCGTGCGTGCCGATGAAACGGCGCTGGGAAATCTGATTGCCGATGGTCAGCTTGTTGCTGCCCGCCGGGTGAACCCGGGAACCGTGCTGGCCATTCAAAATAGCGGCGGTATTCGTGAGCCCATCGCCCAGGGTGATGTGAGTGTGGGTGAGCTGGTTGCCGTGCAGCCGTTTGGCAATCGCCTGGCGCTGGTGAGCGTGACGGGCGCGGAGCTTTTGGAAACGTTCGAGATTGGACTGGCAAATGCCCCGGATGAAAACGGCGGTTTCCTGCAGGTGTCGAACGGTACCGAGTTGGTATATGACAGTCGCCAACCCGTTGGTGAGCGCGTTGTAAGCCTGAAGGTGACGCAGAATGGCATGTTGCAGCCGGTAGACCCTGAAAGTACCTACACCATCGCCACCAACCATTTTACCGCAGCTGGTGGCGACAGCCATACCGCGTTAGAAGCCGCCTATGAGGATGAGCGCAGCACCATTGTTGGCAATACCGACTGGGAAATGTTGCGTGACTATATGGTTTCGTTAGGTGGCGTGGATTATCAGGTCGAAGGGCGCATCACTGACCAGGCTCGCCAGCATTAAACGTGGATGACGGGCCGTCCGGACGTTACGCAGAGGCGGCCCTTATTCAGAGTCATGAAAGCCAGGCAGAAGCTTGGTCACTCATCGATAAGCGTGGCAAAACTACCGAATATCGCCCGCTTGCCATCAAACGGCATTGGATTGATATCCGGCTGTAAGCGCGGGTCCTTCATGACCTTGGGCATCGCCTCATCATGCACGGCGCGGGATGGCCATTCGATCCACGAAAAGATAATGGTTTCATTATCCTTGCGCTGAACAGCCATGGAGTAAGAGGTGATTTCCCCTTCGGGGACATCCTCGCCCCAGCACTCGACTACCCGCAGCGCGCCATGCTCTTTGAAAACTTCGGCAGCAACACGGGCGTGCTCGATGAATATTTCTTTATTAGCCGTGGGCACGGCCGCGACGAAACCATCAATATAGCGTTGAGTGGTGGTGCTCATGATGCTTCTCCAGTCTGGGCTTTGGGCGGGAGTTCTCGAATGGGGCGTACTTCAATGCTGCCGAGTCTCGCGGGTGGAATGCGGCTGGCTAGCTGTAGGGCCTCGTTTAAATCACGCGCTTCGAGCAGGTAAAAACCGGCCAGCTGTTCTTTGGTTTCCGCAAACGGGCCGTCGGTAATCACTGTCTCGCCATTGCGTACACGCACCGTGGTAGCAGTGTCTATTGGCTGCAGCGCTTCACCGGCTAGGTAATTTCCTTGAGCACTCAATCGCTCTACCCCCGCGATGCACTCCTGATTAAGGTCATGCCACGCCTGGTCGCTCATGGCACTAATAAGTTGTTCCTGGTAGTACACTAAGGCCGCATATTTCATGGCGTTTCTCCTTCAGTAGAAAGGCAACTATCCGCCGACACATTGATCATCCACTGCACGCCAAAGCGGTCAGTGGCCATGCCAAACCCTGCAGACCAGAATGTTGGTTCAAAAGGCATGATCACCTCTCCGCCTTCGGCAAGCCGTGTAAAGGTTAGGGAGGCTTGCTCGATCTCCTGATACTCCAGCTGAATCTGCACGCCTTGTGGTGGCATGTACTGTTCAGGCGCCATGTCGGCGCCCATCAAGCGACGACCGCGTAGGTTCAGCGAGGCGTGGATGATGCGGTCATGCAGTGAAGGGGGGACATGTTCCGCTGCTGGGGTTTCTGCGTAAGTCAGCAAGCACTCTATGTGGCCGCCGAGCACGTCGGCATAGAACTGCATGGCTTCCCGGCAGGTGCCAGGAAAGGCGACATACACATTCATGGCATCCGGTACGCGAGCATGGTCGTGATGCTTATCCAGGCCTGCGCCGGGCTCAAACTCCTCAAGTGTAAAGTAGCGCCTTAGCTCAAGGAGTACGTTGCCGTCGGCATCCAGCGTTGGCCACTGTTGTGCCCACTCCAAAGCGACGTCAAGTGAAGGTGTCTCCAGCACGCTATAACCAGCGATACGCTCACTGGCAGGAGCCAGAGGGCCGGGGAGGATAGTGGGAGTGCCGTTATTGAACTGGATCAGGCAGCCATCGCTTGTTGGATGTAAGCCGTTGCCGCTTACGAGTACACCGGCTTGCATCATGCGCTCGTTGTAATCAGCCATGGCGGCAAGCATTTCCTGGGATGGCATAACGCCATTTTCGGTGGCCGCATCGGCACGCCGTATCAGCATGAATTTCATTGAGAGTCTCTTTTATTGTGGTGGATACTCTCTAGACGTCTGGCGTGTTCGCAAATCGACAGGCCTGCAGATTATTTTTTTATAACGATGTTTTTATAGCGATGCTTAAAGTTCGGTCAATCTGTCGAGCAAAAAGCGTTTTTCTGGATACTGAGAGGTTAATGTCAGGGCCTTTTGGTAGGCATCGCGCGCGGCGTCATTGTTGCCCTGTCGACGTAGCAAATCCGCCTGTGCCGCATACAATAAATAGTAGCGAGAGAGTTGAGGATGATGAGATAGCTCATCAAGCAGGCTCAATCCGGTTGCTGGGGAATCATGCATGGCAACGGCCACCGCGCGATTCAAGGTCAGGACAGGCGATGGGTAATGGCGGCATAAAGCGTCATACAGCCGGACAACCCGTGCCCAGTCGGTTTGCCCAGGGTCATGGGCTTGGGCGTGTACGGCGGCAATTGAGGCTTGGAGGGTATAAAAACCAACAGGGGTAAGGGCGAGTGCCTGTTCGAGCCACTCAATACCTGTGTGAATTTCCTTCTGGTGCCATAAGCGCCTGTTTTGCGCTTCCAGTGTGACCAGGCCGCCTTGTTGATCCTGGCGGGCATCCCGGCGGGCGTTAGTAAGCAGCATGAGTGCCAGTAGCCCAAACACTTCACCCTGGGGTAGCAACGCTGCCAGTTCCTCGCCAAGACGTAGCGCCTCGCGGGTCAGGCTGATATCGACCACCGCCGTGCCGCTACTGCTTGAATAACCTTCATTGAAAACCAGGTAAATAATCTGGAGTACGTCCGGCAAACGCTCGGGCAATGCCTCCGGCGCAGGTACCGCATAGGGAATATGCGCATCGCGAATCTTGCGTTTTGCCCGTACGATGCGCTGTGCCACGGTTGAAGGTTTCATCAGTAGGGCACGGGCGACTTGTTCGGTGGTTAGCCCGCACATCTCTCGTAGTGTTAGCGCAAGGCGTGCTTCTATGCTTAAGCTTGGGTGGCAGCAGGTAAACAGCAGCCGCAGTGAGTCATCTGCGATAGCGACATCGTCGAATTCCCAGGTTTCTTCCATCGGTAATAGCAAATGTGCCCGGCGTCGTGCTGTACTGCGTCGACGAATTTGATCGATTCCGCAGTAATAGCCGGTGCGGATCAGCCACGCCTGAGGGTTATCGGGGGCGCCTTTGGCAGGCCACTGTTGAGCTGCGGCGACAAAGGCATCTTGCATGGCTTCCTCGGCAAGCTCGAAGTCTCCCAGCAGACGGATCAGGGTGGCCTGAACACGTCTGGCATGAGTACGGTAAAGGGCATCGAGTAAGGAGGGTTTAGGACGCATGGTAGAAGACCCATTCGCATCTATAGGGGCGCCAAAGTGGATAATAGTCAATAATGCTTTCTCAAACCTAGCCTATAGCGCCCCTTTTTACTTGCTCTTTTTCTACTGGCTGTTGTTTTCGTAAAAGGCGAGTCAATCCCCCGCGCGCTGGCCGGTTACACTGTTAAACGGGTGCAGCGCTTCGCGGGTGACATAGAAGCGTAGCGTTTCGCCTTCGTTGACCGGCGGCTGGCCACTCACCCGAATCACAGTGGGCTGGTCGCTGTCGGCGAGCCGCACGTAAAGGTGGCTTTCGGCGCCGGCGGCTTCAAAAAGCTCAAGCGTGGAGTCGACCACCAGGTGGGGGGCATTGGGTGGCGATAGGCGCATATCGTCCGGGCGAATGCCGACTGTGTCGGTCTCGGCGGGAAGATCGTCTAGCAGGTCATGGGTGCCGCGCGTTTGCAGGTACTCAAGCGGCACCATGTTCATCGCAGGCGAGCCGATAAACCCTGCCACGAACATCGACGCAGGGCGCGCGTAGATCTCCATGGGCGTGCCTACCTGCTCGATTTTGCCAGCGCTAAGCACCACTAAGCGATCGCCCAGCGTCATCGCTTCTAACTGGTCGTGGGTTACGTAGAGGCTGGTAGTCTTCAAGCGCCGCTGAAGCTGCTTGATCTCCACCCGCATCTGCACACGCAGCTTGGCATCCAGGTTAGAGAGCGGTTCGTCGAACAAGAAGGCCGCGGGCTCGCGCACCAATGCCCGGCCCATGGCGACGCGCTGGCGCTGACCGCCGGAGAGCTTGCGCGGCTTGCGCGCAAGAAATTCTTCGATTTCAAGCATTTTGGCCGCTTTACGTACCCGCTCTTCGATCTCGGGTTTTTTAAAGCCGCGGTTTTTCAACCCGTAAGCGAGGTTGTTGTACACCGTCATGTGCGGATAGAGCGCGTAGTTTTGGAATACCATGGCGATATCGCGCTCGGCGGGTTCGAGACTGTTGACCACCCGATCACCAATCTTGAGCGTGCCGTCGGTAATCGTTTCAAGCCCGGCCACCATGCGTAATAGCGTGGATTTACCGCAGCCTGAAGGGCCTACCAGCACCACAAACTCACCGTCTTCAATCGCCAGGTCAATGCCTTTAACGGCATGGACGTCGCCTGCGTAGGTTTTTCTAAGCCCTTCCAAGGTAATACTGGCCATCTTATTTCTCCGTCTCGGTCAGGCCTTTCACGAACAGTTTCTGCATAAACAGCACCACTAATACCGGCGGCAGCATGGCAAGCGTGACGGTCGCCATAATGAGGTTCCAGGCGGGTACGCGGTCGGACGAGGCCATCAGGCGCTTGATGCCCAGCACGATGGTGTAGAAGTCTTCGTCGGTGGTGACCAGCAGTGGCCACAGGTACTGCACCCAGCCGTAAATAAACATGATCACAAAGAGAGCGGCGATATTGGTGATCGATACCGGCAGCAATATGTCCTTGAAGAACTTCATCGGCCCGGCGCCATCCACTCGGCTGGCCTCCATCAGCTCTTCCGGCACGGTCATGAAGAACTGGCGGAATAGGAAGGTCGCGGTAGCAGAGGCAATCAGTGGCAGGGTTAAGCCCGCATAGGAGTTCAGCATGCCGAGATCTGCCACAACGGCGTAGGTGGGGATGATGCGCACTTCGACCGGCAGCATCAGCGTGATAAAAATGATCCAGAACGCCAGCATGCGAAACGGAAAGCGGAAATAGACAATCGCAAAAGCGGAAAGAATCGAAATAGCGATCTTACCGATCGCAATCGTCAGTGCCATGATCAGCGAGTTACCCAGCATCAGCCAGACCGGCGGCGTGCCGCCTACCTGCCAACCGGAACTGAGCATCTGCCGGTAGGATGCAAACATGTTGTCGCCGGGAAGCAGCGGCAACACCCCACGCACGAAGGCGCTGGATTCGTGGGTCGAGGCGATAAAGGCCACATACACCGGGAACGCCACCACCAATACGCCTGCAATGAGCACCAGGTGGGTCAGAATATTTAGAAAGGGTCTGTTTTCAACCATGTTTACTTCCTTAACGCACTAGTAGTTGACCCGGCGTTCCACGTATCGGAACTGGATAAACGTCAAGATAATCACGATGCCCATCAGCATGACCGACTGGGCGGATGAGGAGCCTATATTCAGCCCCGCTACGCCATCGGTGTAGACCTTGTAGACCAATGTCATGGTGGCTTGGCCAGGCCCGCCAGCGGTGGTGGCATCGATCACCCCGAAGGTGTCGAACATCACGTAGTTGATGTTGATGATCAGCAGGAAGAAAGTGGTGGGCGATAGCAGCGGGAGCACGATGGTCCAAAAGCGCTTAAAGGGGCCCGCGCCATCAATGGCCGCTGCCTCCATGAGCGACTGCGGAACAGATTGCAGCCCTGCCAGGAAAAACAGGAAGTTATAGGAGATCTGCTTCCAAGCGGCGGCAATGGTGATCAAAATCATGGCTTGAGAGCCCGAAACGCGGTGATTCCAGCTGATACCGAACCAGTCGAGCAGATGCGGCAGAAGACCGATGGTGGGGTTGAACAGAAACCACCACAACACACCCGCTACTACCGGAGCAACAGCGTAAGGCCATACCAGAAGCGTGGTATAGAACTTGGCGCTCTTCAGCACACGGTTGACGCAAACGGCCAGTAAAAGCGCCAGGCTCATGGAAAGTACCGTCACTGAGACGGAAAAAATCGCGGTGCGCCCCAGTGCGTTCAGGTAGCTGGGGTCGGCCAGAACGCGTGCATAGTTCTCCAGACCGACAAACGTTGTTTTAAAGCCGAACGCATCGGTGCGCTCGAAACTCGATTTAACCGCCTGGCTTGCCGGCCAGATAAAAAACACCAGCGTAATCGCCAACTGCGGCGCTAACAGTAGGAAAGGGAGCCACCGGTTTTGATAGGTGGAACGTTTGGTCTGCATGACACATCCTGTCGTACGGGCGTTGGTGCGGCTGGCCGCTGTGCTCAGCTGCCAGGAAGTAAGCCATCCCATAGGCCCCGGTGACTTGGGCGTATGGGATGGCTCCTATAACAAACCCCGGCTATAAAAGCCGGGGTTTGTTGACAAGTAACGAGAAGCGCTTAGTTATTGGCTGCCTCAAAGTCGCGAAGAATCTGATTGCCGCGGCTTGCCGCATCATCCAGCGCTTGCTGACCGCTCTTGTCGCCGGCTAGTACGGCCTGGAACTCTTCGTCCAGAACCATGCGCACTTGGGGGTAGTTGCCAAAGCGCAGGCCTTTGGAGTTCTCTGTCGGCTCGTTTAAGTTGATCTGCTCGATGGCGATATCCGCGCCTGGGTTTTCGTCGTAGTAACCCTGCTCTTGGCTCAGCTCGTAAGCGGCAGTGGTAATCGGCAGGTAGCCGGTGCCCTGGTGCCACTCGGCCTGAATTTCAGGCAAGGAGAGGTACTCAAGGAATTCAGCAACGCCGGTGTACTCGTCGTCTTCATGGCCGGAAAGCACCCACAGAGTCGCGCCGCCGATGATTGAGTTTTGCGGTGCACCGTCTACGTCGTCGTAGTAGGGCAGCATGCCAAAGCCTACGTCGAAGTCGGAGTTAGCCAACACATCGGCGCGTGATGCTGACGAGTTCATGTACATCGCGCAGTCGCTGGAATAGAACGAGGGCGCCGCGTCCGGGCCGTTTGCTGGGCCTGCGTAGCTATAGACGCCGCTATCCGACCACTCTTTCAACTGATCCCAAAAGCGCGCCTGTACGTCGCCGTTAAAGGCAAACTCGGTGTCCAGACCGCCGAAGCCGTTCTCCTGGGTGCCGATGGACTGATTGTGCAGCGCTGAGAAGTTCTCAAGGCCGACCCAGTTGGCCGCATAGGCCATGGTGAAACCGCAAGAGGCCGCGCCTTCATCGACGATTTGCTGACCCATCTCGCCCATCTCAGCCCACGTAGTAGGCGGTGATTCAGGGTCGAGGCCAGCCGCTTCAAAAATGGCTTTGTTGTAGTAAAGAATCGGTGTGGACGAGTTGAACGGCATGGAGAGCATGTTGCCGTTGGTGTCGGTGTAGTAACCGGTTACCACAGGCAGATAATCAGCCGGGTCAAAGGTGTTGCCGTGCTCTTCCATCAGCTCAAACACCGGATAGATAGCGCCTTGGGCGGCCATCATGGTGCCGGTGCCCACTTCGTAAATTTGTACGATGTGAGGCTGCTCGCCTGCACGGAAAGCGGCAATGGTGTTAACCATGGTTTGTTCGTATTCACCCCGATAGGAGGGCGTAACACGGTACTCATCCTGGGTGGCATTGAAGTCTTCGGCAAGCGCGCTCAAGCGCTCGCCCAGCTCGCCGCCCATGGAGTGCCACCAGGTGATCTCGGTAGCGGCGTGGGCGGAAACACTCAGCGTAGCCGCGGTGATGCCAGTAGATAACGCGCGTAACATAAAACGAGACATGTGAGCTCCTTTTGGGCCTGGCGCGAGCCAGGTGGCACAATGCGTTTTTTAAGATTTGTGGGTGCACTGAACAATAATGAGTGTAGATGACATTTTGATGAATGCTAACTGGACCAAGGTTTTATAAAAGCTTTGGGTTTTATCCAAGGGCATTGGTAGTAGGCGCTCTGCGAGGGCGATGATAGGGTTGAGACAATGTGCATAACTAATGAGAGTCGTATGAGTGACGCAATAGCGCTATTAACCAAACTGGTCTCTTTCGATACTACCTCCCGTGGCTCTAACCTGGCGCTGATCGAATTTGTCGAAGCTTATCTTGAAGAGTACGGCGTCGCCTCCGAACGGGTGATGAGCCCCTGCGGCACCAAGGCGAACTTGATTGCCCGTATAGGCCCTGATGCGCCGGGTGGGGTGATGCTCTCCGGCCATACCGATGTGGTGCCGGTGGAAGGCCAGCCCTGGTCGACAGATCCTTTCGCCCTGCATGACGGCCAGGACGGTAAGCTTTACGGCCGTGGCACCTGTGATATGAAAGGCTTCATTGCCTGCGCTCTTGCCATGGTGCCCACGTGGGTGAAAACGCCTTTGCAGCAGCCGATCTATTTTGGTTTTTCCTATGACGAGGAGGTTGGCTGTGTCGGTGCGCCTGCGCTGATCAAACGGTTCTACGAGCACTACTCAACCACCGCGCACGTCATTGTCGGTGAGCCGACCAGCATGCAGCCCGTCGTGGCCCAGAAGGGCGCCACCAATCTGCGCACCACCGTCGTAGGGCGCGAAGCGCACAGCAGTCAGGTGAACCAGGGCACTTCGGCCATTCATGTGGCAGCGCGACTGGTCACCTTCATAGAAGACACCATGGCGGCGTTGGTGGAGGAGGGCAAAGTGGATGAGGCTTTCAACGTACCCCACACCAGCCTCCACGTAGGCAAGATCAAGGGCGGTACGGCGATCAATATCATGGCGCGTGAGTGCCAGTTCGAGTGGGAAATACGCCACCTGCCCACCGAGACGTTTGATGAGGTGTTTGCGCGTTTTGAAGCGTATGCCGATACGTTAAGTGCCGAGCTAAGGGCGCGTGGCAAGGACGTCCAGATTACGACCGAGCCGCTGAATGTAACGGTGCCAGGCCTTGCCGACCGAGATAACCACGCTGTACTGCGCTTGGCCAAGGATCACCTGCCAAGTGAGTGCTGCAACCACGCAGTGGCCTACGCCACCGAGGCGGGACAATATCAAGGCCAAGGGTTACAAACGATTATTCTGGGTCCGGGCAGTATCGCTCAAGCGCATCAGCCGGATGAATATATTGAGAAAAGCGAACTTGAGGCGTGCCTGACGTTTATGGACCGTTTGGGAGACGCGCTACACCAACCCTATCGCGCTGATTAGACAAGCACTTGAAAACGTCGTGGGGAAAGGTATCTGAGAACGTGTTTGAAAACGATGTGAATGGACGTATTTCAACCCACCCGCTCAACGGGTGGGAGCCTCCTCCACGTTAATGATGCTGGTGGTTCTGTTCGAAAAGCTCGGCTTTGGCATTGCGCATCACATCTTCACACGCTTGCTGATGCGCCAACTGGGTTAACAGCTGCTGGGTCACTTCAAACCCTTTGCCCAGGCAGGTATCCATTTCCTCCTGGCTGACCTGAGGAGAAACATGACAATTAACCTTCAGCGTCCGACCAACACCGTCCAAACGGTCGGCTATCGCCCGCAGTCGCCAGGCGACTCGCTCTTTCCAGTTGGCTGATTCTTCTGCGCCCTCGTTTACGCTAAACGTGCACTGCCATTCGGGTTTATAAACCTTCATGAGAACCTCCGCTGCATTTGGAAAGAATCTTGGGTCGTGTTTCGTACTCCGTAAGTCAAAAAAATCTTGCTCAGCCACTATACGCTTAACATGGGGCCAAAATCGAACGAAAACATGGGCCATGTGTAGGACGGTTTTAAGGATTATCGGTTAGGCTTAAGTGACCGTGATATATGAGCCTTTCTATGATGTCTCTAATTGAAAAAAGTTGCCCTTGCGGTACAGGATTGTCGACTGACGTATGCTGTGGCCGTTACCACGATGGCGCGCCAGCCCCTACCCCGGAAGCGCTAATGCGCTCTCGCTACAGTGCCTTTGCGCTGAATCTATGCGACTACGTGCTTGCCACTTGGCACGTGAGCACTCGCCCGGAAGCGCTATCACCGGACCTTAACACCGAGTGGAAAGCTCTCACCATTGTTAAAGCAGCATCCGAAGAGACGCCCCCTGATGCTGATAAAGGTTATGTTCATTTTCGCGCTTATTTCAAAGAGCGTGGCCGCTGGCACATGCTTGAAGAAAACTCGCGTTTCGTGTTTGAGCAGAGCCGGTGGTGGTACGTGGATGGTACGCCTGAGGTCGTGCGTCTCAAGCCGCAGCGTAACGATCCCTGCTTTTGTGGTAGCGGCCGAAAATTAAAGCTATGTTGCAAAGAGTAGCTATGCGTTAACTAATAAAAACGAGGGGTTGATGTCATGGCATATAGTGGCAGGGGACTCGCTCGTTATTGCATCACATTAGGGTTTGTCAGTGGGTTGTTATTGTGGGGAACGACGTTCGCGTTTGCTGAAAATCGGTACCCGGATAGAGAAATTACCGTTGTCATTCCCTTTGGTTTAGGAGGGGCGACCGATGTGCTGTTTCGGGATATTTTTGACACGGCACAAATTTATCTAGACCAGCCTGTGCTTGTGGTTAATATGCCCGGTCGTGAAGCCATGCGGGGCGCTCAGTATGTCAAAAATGCCTCGCCCGATGGTTATACGTTGCTCGGCAGTCATCAAACAATTGATCTTTCGTACCTGGCGGGGCTCGCTTCGTTTTCCCATGCAGACTTTGCGCCTACGGGAACACCGCCGGGAGAACTTGCCGTTTTGAACGATGCGTTAGCTTACGCGCTTGCCAGCGAGCCATTACGTCATCGGATTACACATGAGTATGGCTCATTAATTGATTATCGGTCGCTGAGCACTTATCGCGACTATTTGGATGAGCAATTTAATGAGCTGGTATCACTCACAGAACGGGTACACTTTGGACAATGAAAGATATCACTGCCAAGGCCTGATGGGGCGTAGAACCATGCGGATAAATACGCGCCAATTGGCGTTGGAAACCCTGCTACTTATGATATCGGCAACCCTCGTTTGCATGGGAGTCGTTGGGGTAGTGGTCGGTCTCAGTGTGCCGACACGGCCATTTTTTGCAACGCTATTGCCGGATGGAGCACTGGTCACTCTGCTGGTCGGTATTGCGCTACTGGCGACGCTTCAGGGGTGGGGGAAAACAAGAGTTATCAGTGTCTTATCTCTGTTTTTGGTCGTCACTTACACCTTGGTACATAATAGCCTGGAAGGCGGTCGAGGCGACTCATGGCTCAGCAATGGGCCGCGTATCACCAGCTTGTCGGCAGGCTTTTTTTTAATGATTGGGGTGTGTTTTTGGGTGGGGCTTTCTAGCGCATGGCGGCGCTGGTTATGGATAGCCGGTGGGCTAAGCCTGTGGGGGCTTGCCCTTTTTGTGGTTGGAAAACTATGGCTTACGCTAAGCGGTGCATCTCCTCTGTTCTCATCGTCGCCCATGGGTGCATTGGTCATTACCTGCTTTTTAGGTACCGCCATGCTGGCAGCAGGCTTACGGGGTAAACCGCAACGTCTAAATCCAGGCCGGGTGACCGTCGTCGCCTCGCTATGGGGCGTTACGATCAGTTGTTTTATCTGGCTATTGTTAAACGCCTATCAACAAACGTCGCTGCAACAGCAAGCCGCCTATCTATTAGATAACGTTCAACTCAATATCGAGCGAGCAACACAAGACCGCTTGCGATTAATGCAACGAATGGCAGAGCGGCTGAGCGCCATGGGCACAGACTGGGATGTGAACCTGCTGGATAATGACGCACAACACTACCTTCGGGACATCCCCAGTATTAGCGCCATTGCGATAGTTGATCAGCAGCAGTTGACCTGGGAGTGGGGAGTGGGGCGGACGGCTGAAATGGAACGATGGCTACATCAGCAGTTGGAGGAAGAGCAAACACGTGCCTGGATGCAAATTCCGCTCGGTCGTCCAAGGATGTTGATGACGGATACCAGCCGACCCCACGAAGCAATATTTGTTATCCCGGTTCCCGCTAACAATCATTACCTATTCGCCAGTTTTAACCTGGCCACCATGTTGGAAAACGAGTTGCGCCTTGAGGTGGGCCCTTTCCAGGTGAGAGTGAATCGTGATGACATGCCGCTGATGAAGTTACACCCCGCTGGTTTTGCTGCCGACCGTATGGAAACGCCAGAGCTCGCGCTGGCATCACGCTATATCGGCTTGCCCGGCGGCATTAACCTGGCGCTTTATGCCTACCCAGGTAACCAGTACAACTGGCATCAATTGAACCTGCTGTCGTTTGCGGTTGCGTTAGGCAGCTTGCTGCTTAGTGGTTTGTTGGCCTTTAGTCTTGGCGTTGTGAGCGTCAGTGTTTCTCGTGCCCGCGAGCTTGCTCAGACGCGTCAGTCACTGGAAGACCAGCAGGCGATTCAGCACATGATTGCCCAAGAGCAGCCCCTAAAGGAAACGCTGGAAAGTCTGTGTCTTATGTTGGAGCGCGAGTTACCTTCGGCAATCTGTTCTGTCATGTTGGCTAACGATACAGGTACTCACCTGGAATTCATCGCGGGAGACCGGCTGCCCGCCGCCTACCGCAGCGCGATACAACGCATTTTGATCAGCGCGAATAATGGCGCTTGTGGTAGTGCCGCCTACCAGGGGGCAACGGTTATATGCGCTAATATTGCCGAGGATGAGCGCTGGCGGGGCTATCATGGCGTTTCCAAACAGGCCGGGCTTGCCTCCTGTTGGTCGAGCCCTGTCTACGGTGGCGAGGGCCAACTGGTAGGCACTATTGCGGTTTACTACCCAAAGCCCAGCACCCCAGGCAGTGCCGATACGGTGCGAATTGAAAAAGCGGCTGGCTTGATGGCGCTGGCCGTTGAGCGTTTTCAGGTGCGGAGCTCATTGGAGGAGAGCGAACAGCGCTATCGCTCACTGTTTACCCATCATCCTGATGCGGTATTTACCCTGGATGAGGCGGGCTGCTTTGTAACGGCCAATGCCACCTGCGCGTCACTAACCGGTTACTCGGTTGAGGAAATGCTCGGCAAGCCGTTCACCTTTTTTATTGCTGAACAGGATGTGACGCGCGTAGAGGCCTATATCGAAACGGCCCTGCAAGGGGGGATTGACCGATATGAACTCAGTCTGAAAGACCGCGCGGGTCGTTTGCATCAATTGGATATTATTCACCTGCCGATGGTGGTGCATAACACCGTGCAAGGGGTGCATGCCATTGCTCAGGAGGTGACGGCTGCTCGTCAACAGGAGTCTCGCCTGCGTATCCTGGAGCGCAGTGTGGAAGCCAGCGTTAACGGCATTGTGATCGCCGATGCTGGACAGCCTGATTTGCCCATTGTTTATGCCAATAAAGCGTTTACGTTAATAACGGGATATCGCCAGGAGGAAATCCTTGGTAAAAACTGTCGCCTGCTTCAGGGGCCTGGCAGCGACCCGGTGGTTATCCAACGCATTCGTGCTTGTATTAATGAGCAGAAAGACGTCAACGTCACTATCTGCAATTACCGCAAAGATGGCACGCTATTCTGGAATGATCTGTATATAGCACCGGTACGCGACCAGGACGATCAGGTAACGCACTTTGTCGGCGTACAGCAAGATATTTCCGAGCATAAAGCGTACGAGGCGCGTTTGGCTCACAATGCTTCACATGATGACCTGACCCGCCTGCCTAACCGTACATTCTTTGAGGAAATGCTGTTAAAGCAGTTTTCCAGGCTGGGTAAGGATAAAAAGCGCCTGGCCGTGCTGTTTGTGGATCTGGATGATTTCAAGCCCATTAACGACAATTTGGGGCATGCAGTGGGTGATCAGGTGTTGGTCGAAGTTGCCCGTAGGCTTATCAATGCGGTCAGGCCTGAGGATACGGTTGCCCGTATGGGCGGGGATGAGTTCGTTATTCTGCAAACGGCGATTAACGACGAGTCTGACGTTGTTGATTTGGTGGAGCGGTTGCTACCTATGTTGGCGCGCCCTTACCGTATTGAATCCCAAGAGCTTTACCTGACCGCGAGTATCGGTATCGCGATGAGCCAGCCAGATACACTTCAGCCACAAACGCTGATTCAACAAGCCGATATGGCGATGTACAAGGCCAAGCAGCAAGGGCGTAATGCCTATGAGTGGTTTGCCCACGCGTTTACCGATACGGTTAGCGAGCGCATGGTGCTGCGTAATGATCTCCAGGAAGCCATTGAGCGCGAAGAGTTCGCGCTGCATTACCAGCCGTTAATGAATCGGGAAGGAAAGCTTGTCGGTGTGGAAGCGCTATTGCGTTGGGAGCATCCGGAAAAAGGCTTTATCTCTCCCGCACGGTTTATTCCGCTGGCAGAAACCACCGGGCAAATTATTCCGATCAGCGAGTGGGTACTCCAACGTGCTTGCCAGGATATGCAGTCACTGGCGCAACAAGGGCTGGGTAAAATACGTGTGGCGGTTAATCTTTCACCGCTCCAGTTCCAGCGCTCCAATTTTCTCGCCACGCTGCGCCAAACTCTACTGACTACCGGCCTGCCGGCGGAACAGCTGAGTCTGGAACTGACCGAAGGTATTTTGACGGATAACGCCGAAGGCGCGATTGATACGCTGCATGCCCTGCGCAGTATGCACATTGGCGTGTCGATCGATGATTTTGGTACGGGTTATTCAAGCCTTAGTTATCTTAAGGACCTGCCTATTAGCACGGTGAAAATTGACCGCAGCTTTATTAATGAGCTCACCAATAGCTACGATGATGCGGCGATTGTGCAAGGGATTATCTCCATGGCTCACCACTTGGGGCTCAAGGTCGTGGCTGAAGGAGTGGAGACCGAAGAGCAGTATCAGCGCCTGCTGGGCTATCAGTGTGATATTTTCCAGGGCTATCTACTGGCCAAGCCGATGCCAGTGGAAGCCCTGCAAGCCTTTATTGCCCATTTATCTCCCTAAGGAGCTGGGATGTCGTTACCCTCAACCCCTTGGTATGTTTACTTATTAGAGTGCCGACGCGGGACTTATGTGGGCATCACCAACAATATCGCTAAACGCTATCGCGCCCACTGTGCGGGCAAAGGGGCGCGTTATACCCGTGCTAACCCACCGGTTGCTCTGCTGGGCGCCCAGCCGTTTGAAGATAGGGCCGCCGCCAGCCGGGCGGAGTATCAGTTGAAACAGCAAACCTCTGTTCAAAAACGTCATTGGGCAACGCGCTGGCCGCTTTCGATAGAAGTGGATTAAGCTAACGTAAAGCTAAAGCGCTCGTTTTTATACGAGCCTGCCGCCTTTCCCGGTTATTCAGGAGCCAACATGCTGACGTTTTTCTCTGAGGATAGTCGTTTGCGCCAGGCGCGAACGGAGCTTCATGACGGGGCACTTGTCAGCCCCTTTGAGTGCCCCGAGCGTGTTGACCTGGTGCTCGAACAACTGCGCCAGGCCGGTTTCGAAGTGCGCGCTCCTGACGCCTATGGCCTTGAGCCGGTATGTGCGATTCACGACGCCAGTTACGTCAGCTTCCTTGAAACCTGCTGGCAGGCATGGCAAGCAGCCGGGCATAGCGGTGAGGCGATCCCCAATATCTGGCCAGCGCGCACCCTGCGTCAGGATAAAATTCCGCTCTCGGTGAGTGGCCAGCTTGGCTACTACGCGCTTGCGGCGGAAACCTCTATCTGTGAAGGCACCTTTGAAGCGGCCATGGCGAGTAAGGACGCCGCGTTGGGTGCTGAGGAATATACCTTGGCCACGGGAGAGCCCAGCTTTGGGTTGTGCCGCCCGCCGGGGCACCACGCTGCATTTGACCAGTTTGGTGGCTACTGCTTTTTTAACAATGCCGCGATTGCTGCCCAGCACGCGCTGGATGCAGGCCGACGCCGCGTGGCGGTGCTGGATGTCGACTTCCACCATGGCAACGGCACCCAACAGATTTTCTATGCGCGTAACGACGTTCTATTTGCTTCGCTACATGGCGACCCTGATGTGACCTTTCCCTACTATCTAGGCTACGCCGATGAAACCGGTACGGGCGAAGGGCAGGGCTTCAACCTCAACTACCCGATGGCGCCTGGCACCAGCGTAGCCACCTGGATGCAAACGCTGGAGCAGGCGCTTATTGCCATCAAAACCCATGAGTGTGAGCTGTTGATCGTATCGCTCGGCGTGGATATCTTCGAAGGCGACCCTATTAGCGCGTTCACTTTCAAGCGCGATGACTTTATTGCCTTGGGCAAGCGTTTGGCAGAAGCCGGTCTACCCACCACCTTTTTAATGGAGGGAGGCTATGCGGTTGAAGAAATAGGTGTCAACGTCGTCAATGTGCTACAAGGGTTTGAGCAGATAAACTCGCGAGATAGATGACAGCTGGCCTTTATTAGGGCAGGCTAACGCCCCCACTAACGGGCAGGGAGCGCAGGCGTGGCAGTTTACGGCGGTATTCAGGGGCATGAATTGGAGCGTTGGCTTAATGCGTTAACCAACGCGGCCTACGACCGGCGCTGCCCGCTTTCCAAGGTACATGGCGGCAATGCCCGTGCGCGCACCGCCCGGCAGGACCTGCTTTACTTGGCCCACGGCTTTCGCGGTGGCGAGCAGAGCCGTGACGTAGTCGCCGACGGCCTGGGTCGTTGGTGTCAGCACTATCTCACCGAAGCCGAATGGTACGTACTGGTAGGTGATAGTGCGAAGCCCCGCACCACCCGCCAAGCCCCCGTGGCTTCCAGCGCTTCCCATGATGAAGTGGATGACGCACTTGAGGTATTAATGCAGCACCGCGTGGGCTGAAATAGCCCATGACGCGGGGCAAATCGCGCTGATACAATGGATGCATGAACAGTGCTTCTGCCACTTCCGTTACTGCTTCGCTCGACGATCCCTTCTACTACCTGACGAACTTTCGCTTCGTGCTGGGGTGGGTGGGTGAGCGCCACGCTGACCTTCTAGATACCGACGAACTCACCTTTATAAGCCGCTTTGATACGCTGCCGCGCTCTTCCCAGGCGTTGCTTACCCGTATGGTAATGCGCAAGGGCGAGCTGTTCCGGCTTTACAAACTCAACTACCCGGAAATAGGCGACACGGCAGATGCCCTCGCACCTTTGGCCTCGCTTGGTTGGGTGGATACTGCCCCGGCGCTGAGTGTGAATGAGCTGTTTCATCAACTGCGCTTGGCCGAGCTGCGCTCAGCCTTGGCAACGCCTATACGCGATGCGGGGCTTCCCGCGTCTGCTGGCAAAGCGGTACTCCAGGCCACGCTAACGCTCCAGCTCACTGAGATAAAACCGTTAACTGAGTGGTGGCCAAAAGCGTCGGACAGCATCGTGCGTCTTAACGTAATGGACGTGTGCGACCGGTTACGGCTGATGTTCTTTGGCAACCTTCGCCAGGACTGGGCCGAGTTCGTGCTAACGGAGCTGGGGCTTCAGCGGTTTGAAAAGGTACCGTTCACCGCCGCCTCGCGTGCCTTCCAGAAACGCGAAGAAGTGAATGCTTACTTCGACTTGCATAGGCTTAGGCAGCGCCTTGAAGAGGGCGAGCCACTTGAACATCTACAGCATGAGCTACCGCCCAAACCCGCTAACGCCTGGTTAGCGACTCGACACGCTCGCGTGGTGTTGCAGATGGGCCGCGAAGCGGAGCGCAGTGGCCAAACCGAGCAGGCCATTTTACTTTATGCACAAGCGGATAGCAGCGAAGCCCGCGTTCGCCAGCTGCGCGTATTGGAGCGGTTGGGTAGGTATCAGGAGGCATTTGAGCTGGCAATGGATGCCCAGCGACTTACGCCCAATGAAACCGAAGCTCAGGCACTCGCACGGTTGCTGCCTCGGCTGCGTAAAAAGTTGAAAATGGAGGCGCAGCCGCCGGTGCATGAGCCTGCCTACACGCGCTGGGAGTTAACGCTTCCCGGCCCTCAGCCGGTAGAGCGCGCCGTTGGGCAGCATGTCGGCACGCCTGAAGCGCCGGTGTACTATGCGGAAAACATGCTAATCACCGGCTTGTTTGGCCTGCTCTGTTGGCCCGCTATCTTTGCTCCTCTGCCCGGGGCGTTTTTTCATCCGTTTCATAGCGGGCCTGCGGATCTTTATCGTGAAGATTTCGTCGCCCGGCGGCGTGGTTTATTTGATGAGTGCCTGGCACAGCTAGAGGATGGCAGCTACCAGCAGACGATTCACACAACCAGGCAGCAAAAACACGGCCTGGCGTCCCCCTTTGTGCACTGGCCATTGCTGGATGAAACGCTTTTAGCGCTGGCGCTTGAGTGCCTGCCTGCCGCCCACTTGAAAGCCTGTTTTGAACGGCTTTTACAAGACCTTAAAGCTAACCGGGCAGGGTTGCCCGACTTGATCCAGTTTTTACCCAACGCACCGAAGAATGAACCCCGCTATCGGCTTATTGAAGTGAAAGGCCCTGGTGACCGGCTTCAGGATAACCAGCGCCGCTGGCTGGCATTTTTTCATCAGCATCGTATTCCGGTTGCAGTATGTTACGTGCAGTGGCTGGCTGACTCGCTAGGTACGTTATGAGTAGCGCTGCGGAGTATCGGATAGCCGTTCGCGCACTGTGTGATTTTACCGCCCGCGAGGGTGACCTGGATCACCGCTTTACCCCGTCACCCAGCGCCTGGTCGCCAGCCGCCGAGGCGATGACTATATTGCCGAAATGCCGCTTTCCGGTACCTACAAAAGCCTGGCCGTCACCGGACGCGCCGATGGGTATGATCCTGCCGAAAACCGTTTGGAGGAGGTCAAGACCTACCGCGGCAGCCTTGAGCGCATGGCCGACAACCAGCGCGCGCTGCACTGGGCGCAGGTGAAAATTTATGGCGCCCTGTTATGTAAAGCGCGCGAGTTGGAGGAGATCACGCTCACGCTGGTGTATCTGGATATCGCCACTGAAAAAGAGACCTTGCTTAGCCAAAAAGTGCGTGCAGACGAGCTTGAGACGTTCTTTACCACTCAGTGCGAGCGCTTTATTGCCTGGGCCGAACAGGAAGCGGTGCATCGTGAAGCCCGCGATGCAGCGTTAAACGACCTTCAATTTCCTCATACTACGTTTCGCCCCGGCCAGCGCGAGCTAGCCGAAGATGTTTACAAGGCCGCCAGTACCGGGCGCTGCCTGCTGGCCCAGGCGCCTACCGGGATCGGCAAAACGTTGGGTACGCTGTTCCCCATGCTCACCGCCATGCCTCGCCAGCGCCTTGATCGGATCGCTTTCCTGACCATGAAAACGCCCGGGCGCCGCCTGGCGCTGGACGCCCTGGCTCAGCTTCGCCCTTCTGGACAATCCGCCGAACATTCTGATAACAGCGCGCCGCGTGTGCTGGAACTCATTGCCCGTGAAAAAGCCTGCGAGTACCCCGGAACCGCCTGCCATGGTGATGCCTGCCCGTTAGCGGCGGGCTTCTATGACCGCCTGCTCGCTGCACGCCAGGCCGCCGTGGCTGAAAGCGGGTGGGACCGCGAAACATTGCGCAAGTTAGCGCTTACTCACAGTGTTTGCCCTTATTACCTGGGCCAGGAACTGGCGCGCTGGGCCGATGTGATTGTGGGCGACGTTAACCACTGGTTTGATCGCCATGCGCTGCTCCATGGCCTGGCACAAGCTAATGATTGGCGAGTGGGATTATTGGTGGATGAAGCGCACAACCTGGTCGAGCGGGCACGTGGCATGTATAGCGCCGAGCTTGACCAGCAGCGCTTTAACCGCGTTAAGCGCAGTGCCCCCAAAGCGCTGAGCCGCTCATTGGCAAGCCTAGGTCGGCAGTGGCAGGCCGTGGTGAAAGACGTCGCCGAAAGTAAGTCGGATGAGGCTGAGCGGGAAGGCTATCACCTGCTTGAGTCGCTACCCGATAAACTGGTGGGCGCCCTTCAGAACGCTGCCGCCTCGATCACCACCCACCTGGGCGAGCACCTCGAAGATATCTCTTATGAGCTGCAGGAGCTGCTGTTTGAGGCGCTGGCATTTTGCCGCCTGGCGGAGAATTTCGGCGATCACTCGCTGTGTGATCTCACATTAAAAGGCCGAGGGAAGGCGCTGATGGGGCTGCGTAATCTGATACCGGCGGATTTTTTAGCGCCACGCTTCAAGGCCGCGCATAGCACCGTGCTGTTCTCCGCCACCCTAACGCCTGCCCATTATTACCGTGACCTGCTGGGCCTGCCAGAGAACACGGTATGGCGCGAAGTGTGCTCGCCCTTTGTGGCCCGCCAGCTTGAAGTGCGCATTCGCCAGGATATCTCGACCCGCTTTCGCGACCGGGAGGCGTCGCTTGCGCCGATGGTGGCCGAAATGGCCCAGCAGTACGAGCAGGCGCCGGGCCACTATCTGGCATTTTTTAGCAGTTTCACCTACCTCAATGCCGCGCTTAAGCGGTTTTGTGAACAGTACCCTGACATCCCTGCATTTGCCCAAACGCCGGGCATGCGTGAAGCCGAGCGCGAAGCGTTCTTGCAGCGTTTTACGCTGGGTGGGCAGGGCATCGGCTTTGCGGTACTGGGCGGCGCCTTTGCTGAAGGCATCGACCTGCCCGGCGATCGACTGATTGGGGCGTTTATTGCAACGCTGGGCTTACCGCCCTTTAACGCCTTCAACGAAGCGCTTAAAGCGCGCCTCACGGCACGGTTTGGCCAGGGCGATGACTACACCTACCGCATTCCGGGGATGATCAAGGTAGTACAAGCCGCCGGACGAGTGATCCGCAGCCCCTTTGATGAGGGGGTTGTGGTATTAATGGATGATCGTTTTGCTCACACCCGCGTGCAGGCGCTATTACCCAGCTGGTGGGCGGTAGGCGGGTCATCGTTTTGATAACCAACGTGATAACCAGGGACGCAAGTGAATGGCGGATTTGTTGTGGTATCAGTATGCGTTAATCGGGCTGATTTTTGCCTGGAGCGGTTTTGTTAGAACCAGCCTGGGGTTTGGCGGTGCGGTGTTGGCGTTGCCGTTTCTACTCTTGGTGGTTAACGATCCACTACTTTTCTTGCCGATTATCGCCATTCATCTACTGATCTTCTCCAGCTGGATCGCCTGGCAGGGTAACCGCCAAATAAAGCGAGAGAGTGGCAACGCGCCGGCACAGAGCAATATTGATTGGGCCTATTTACGCAAGGCCCTGAAAATCATGATCATTCCCAAGCTGGTTGGCGTGGTGGGCCTGTTAACGCTGCCTGCCACTATCATGACCAGCATCATTTTCGGCATCGTGCTGGTCTACGCTATTGGCTATGTGCTCAATAAGCCGTTTCAAAGCAACAACAGGTACGTCGACTATGTGCTGCTGGCCTTGGGCGGCTATGTCAGCGGTACGTCGCTGATTGGTGCGCCGCTGATTGTGGCGGTGTTTGCCTCACATGTCGCCAAGGAGCAGCTGCGCGATACCATGTTCGTGCTGTGGTTCATTCTGGTCGTGATCAAGATGATCTCGTTTGTATTTGCCGGTGTGGACCTACAGCTGATCCATCAACTATGGCTATTGCCCTGCGCGTATGCCGGGCACCTGGTGGGTGAGCGAGCGCACCGCTATATCATCAAAGCCGATACAGGCGTGTTTTTCCGGGTGCTGGGAGCGGTATTGATCTTTGTCAGCATCATAGGGTTGGTATTTTCGCCTTCTTGATTCTCGCCTTCTTGATGATCGGCTTGACATGAAAACGTTGCTACCGCTTAAAGCGTGCTGTCAGCGCGTAGCAGCGTCCTGCCCAGGATAACCAGTATCACCGCCAACACGCAGCAGAGCACGGCCATGCCGGTATAAACATTGCGCAGTGACTCAAGCCAGGTAACCGCAGGGGCGACCGCAATGGGCGAGATAAACTGACCAAGAAAGAAGGTAGCGGTAAAGCCACCAAACACGCGGCCACGCACTCGCTGTGGCGTAATTCGCATTAGCCAGGCCGTGGTGTTGGGCATAAAAGCGCCCAGGCCAAGTCCCGAAATGGCCGCGCCGACAATCGCCATGGCATAACTCTGCGTAAGGCCCACCACCATAAAGCCCAGCGCGGCCAGTACAAAGCCCGCTATATAGATCGTCATGACCGACAAAAAGGGTTTGTAGTAGCCATAGCAGAACGACACGATGCTGGCGGTAAAGGCAGCGGTCGAGAGCGCAATGCCGATGGCTAAACCGCTGACCTCACCCTGCTCTGAAAGCAAAAAAGGCAGCTGCGCCGGGAACATATAAAACATCATCATGCTCAGCATGCCCGCCAAATAGGCAATCCCGGTGCGCATATAGTCGACCTTGACCGGCGCGTTGACGCTGCCTGTCTGCGCATTGCTCTGGAGCTTAGGCGCCTTGAGCATCGTCCAGGCATAAGGCAGTAGAAACACCCCGGTTAGGTAAAGCAGGAAAGGCCCCCGCCAGCTCCAGTCGGAGAGTAGCCCACCCAGATTAATAAACACCACGCCACCGAGCGCCATGCAGCTACTTTGCAGACCCAAAAAACGCACTCGCTCGGGGCCATCAAAATAGTCGCCAACTAACGTAGTACTAATACTTAAAATACCGGCCACGGCGATGCCCATCAGCGCCCGTGATGCTAACAACAGGTTCACGCTATCAATCAAGAAGCCCGCCCCACCCGCCAGGCCATAAATGGACAGCATCATCAGGAGTAGCGGCTTGCGCCCAAACCGGTCGGCCAGATAGCCCATCAGTGGGCTGAACAGCGTAATCATCAGCGCAGGAAGCGTCAGGATCAGTTGAATCAACACCTGCGGATGATCCGAAAAATGGCGGCTAATACCCGGCAAAGCAGGCGCAATAATCGCGCCCGACATCACCGTCATGGTGCTGGCAAACAGCAGAACGGCTTTGGTATGGGTTAAATGGTTGATGGTGAGCTTCCCTAGATGAACATCGAGATGGCAAAGGCACTGATGATAGCACTGCCGTTAGCAAGCTACTATTTTGGTGCTAGTGTATCGACAGCGACACTGTGCCAGTAGATTGACCCAGCTGGCTGTTTTGGCAAAGCCGGAAGAGTGAGGGGCTGGTTGATCGTTAAACACGTATGTTGATGAAGTAATAAGAGACGTTCAGCTATGTCTAAGTTGACATAATCCGCCCTGGGGACGAAGCTTTTCATATCTAATAACAAAGGTTATTAGACGAACTTCATATGAAAACTAACATTAAGGGAATAAAGGGTTGATAACTAATAGATACTCAAGGGTTTTAGCAGTTTTCTGTTTAGTGCTGTTGTCTGGTTGTGCTATCAACCGTAGCGAAATAGCGTTGCCGCTGCCTGAGGCAAATTCAAACCAATATGCGAGTACAGAGCAGACCATAGTAATAGGAGAGGTTATTGATCGGCGAGTTTTCGAAGAGTCACCGATTAATCCGAGCACTCCTTCTCTTGGAAAAGGCGGGGCAAGTAAAGCATCCGACCAGACCAAAGCAAGAGCGATTGGTCGAAAAAAGAATAAATACGGTTATGCGATAGGAGACGTTTTGTTGGAAAATGGACAAACCGTTGATAGCGTGGTGCGTAGCAATTTGGCTCTTGCTCTGAACGAATCCGGTTGCAGTGTGCTTCCTCAGTCAGCAGTTGCTGCAGCTAATAGTCCGGTCATAGATGTTTATATCGATGAGTTTTGGGGGTGGCTCACTCCAGGATTGGAAACTACCTTGAACACTCGGATCTCCACAACCCTTGAGCTACGATCTAGTGAAACGCAAGAAAGTATTCTTGTCCGCACTCGCCAGATTCGCCCGTTTGCTACCAACGCGGCTTGGATAGAGCTGTTTGAAAAAGCGCTGAATGACTATAGAAACGAGGTTGTCAGCGTCGCGCCTGACCTGCTCGAAGAATAGGCTAGCGGAAGGGAAGTGTAGATTAAAAAAACGGCCACTTGCTGTAATAGCTAAGTGGCTGTTTTTAATAGTGTTCTTGGTCGGAATAGCAGGATTCGAACCTACGACCTCTGCCTCCCGAAGGCAGCGCTCTACCAAGCTGAGCTATATTCCGAAGGTTGTGAGCGGTGCTCAACAACGGGGCGTATCTTACACAAAGGGACGCTTTTTATCAAGCATCAGCACCCCTGTTGTGCGAATTTATGCTTGCCTGTCAACGGCCAAGCGGGCGAGTTGCGCCATGCTATCGCGATATGGGCTGGGTGAAAGTAACTCTAATTGCGCCAGTGCCTTATCGGCCATTTCATTGGCGCGTTTACGGGTGTACTCAAGCGCGCCCGTAGCGTGAACAATGGCGAGTACGTCATCCAACTGCTCAAGGCCGCCTTTGCGGATCACCTGGCGAATTAGCTTGGCCTGCTCAGGCGTGCCCTGCTCCATGGCGTGAATCAGCGGCAGGGTGGGCTTGCCTTCGGCCAGGTCATCGCCGACATTTTTACCCATGGCGTCGGCATCGCCCTGGTAATCCAACAGGTCATCAATCAACTGGAAGGCAAGGCCCAGGTAACGGCCATATAACTGTAGCGCCTGGGCTTGCTTTGGTGTGGCATCAGCAAGTACGGCACCGCTGTGGCTGGCAGCTTCAAACAGCATGGCGGTTTTACCTTGAATGGTTTCAAAGTAGTCCGCTTCAGAGACGCTAGGGTTGCCAATGTTGGTCAGTTGTAGCACTTCGCCTTCGGCGATGGTGCGGGTGGCGCTGGAGAGAATCGCCATGATCTGCATCGACCCAACATCAACCATGAGCTGAAATGAGCGCGAATAGAGGAAGTCGCCGACTAACACCGATGGCGCGTTACCCCAGGCATCGTTGGCGGTTTTTTTGCCGCGGCGCATGTGAGACTCATCCACCACATCGTCATGCAGAAGTGTGGATGTGTGCATGAACTCGATCAGCGTGGCCAGGGTAATGTGCTTGTCGCCCTGGTAGCCCAGTGAACGAGCTGCCAGCAGTACCAGCATGGGCCGCAAACGCTTGCCGCCGCTTTCAATAATGTATTGGCTAATGGTCTCGACGAGCGGGACTTTCGAGGTGAGCTGCTCAACAATCGTCCGGTTGACGGCTTCAAAGTCATCTGCCACCACGGCGTGCAGCGGTGAGGGCGTAGGGCTGGCAGTCGGGGTTGGGGAGACGTTGGCGGTCATGGGTTCCGTTCATCGCGGCAGGTGGAGGGGTACGCCCCTGAATTGAGGTCATGCTATGGGGCTACCGGGAAAGCGTCAAGGCGCGTGCAGGGTATCCATTCGACGTGCGACAATAATCATCAATTGACAACGGCCTGTCGTCTTGTGGTAGAAGGCGATTGTCGTTATAATCCGCGACCCACTCATCATGCTCCCTGTCAGATGGCTCCAAAAGGGGCGCCACTCGCAGCAGGTCAATAAGAGCGTCAGGCGATGAGCGCTGGTTATGCAACGCATAACGGCATTACCGACAAGTCCGGAGAGCGACATGTACGCAATTATCAAAAGCGGTGGCAAGCAGTACCGCGTTCAAGAAGGTCAGACCCTTAAACTCGAGAAAATCGAAGTCGCTACCGGCGAAACGATTGAGTTTGATGAAGTGCTGCTGGTTGCAGACGGCGACGACGTAAACATTGGTGCCCCGCTGTTGAGTGGCGCCAAGGTTTCCGCTGAAATCGTTTCCCACGGCCGCGGTGACAAGGTGACGATCATTAAATTCCGTCGCCGTAAGCACAGCATGAAGCGTCAGGGCCACCGTCAGTGGTTCACTGAAGTCAAAATTACCGGAATTTCCGCGTAAGCGGTTCATTCCCTGAAAGGAGAATTTTGCAATGGCACATAAAAAGGCAGCCGGCTCCACGCGTAACGGTCGCGATTCCGAATCCAAACGCCTCGGTGTTAAGCTTTTCGGTGGCCAAGCAGCGAACGCAGGTAGCATCATCGTTCGTCAGCGCGGCACGCGTTTCCACGCGGGTACTGGCGTTGGTCTAGGTCGTGATCACACTTTGTTCGCACTGAACGAAGGCTTTGTGAAGTTTGAGACCAAAGGCCCGAAAAACCGCAAATTCGTTAGCATCGTTTCTGAATAAGCAACTCTGGTTGCGTAGAACGTAGTTAATGAAAAAAAGCCCCGCTATGGCGGGGCTTTTTTGTCTGTTTAAACCCTCTTGCCCAATGAATGGAGGCAGGAGCGTTGCATATAGGGCGGCGGAAGCGGCCGGGAGAAACTATGCAGTTCGTCGATGAAGCCTCGATTATTGTTGAGGCGGGAAATGGCGGCAATGGCTGTCTGAGCTTTCGCCGCGAAAAATATGTGCCCAAGGGTGGCCCCGATGGTGGTGACGGTGGGCACGGCGGCAGCGTTTACCTGATTGGTGACGATGCGCTCAATACGCTGGTCGACTTCAAGTTTCAGCGTTTTTACAAGGCTGAGAACGGCCAGGGCGGCATGGGCCGCCAGATGAGCGGTAAAGCCGGTGAAGACCTGCACGTTAAGGTGCCGGTAGGCACCACCGTTGTGGATGTTGATACACTGGAAGTCATCGCGGATATTACCGAAATTGGCCAGGTGGTACTGGTCGCGGAAGGTGGTCGACGTGGTTTGGGTAACATCCACTTCAAGTCGTCCACTAACCGTGCACCGCGGCGCACCACGCCAGGTACCGAAGGTGACCGTCGCAATTTGCGTCTGGAAATGAAGGTGATGGCGGATGTTGGCCTGTTGGGCATGCCCAATGCTGGCAAATCCACCCTGATTCGCTCGGTATCGGCGGCCAAACCTAAAGTCGCCAACTACCCGTTTACCACACTGGTGCCTAACCTGGGGGTGGTGAAGCTGGGGATGCACGAGCACTTTGTGATGGCGGACGTGCCGGGGTTGATCGAAGGTGCCTCTGATGGTGCGGGCCTGGGGCAGCGCTTTCTTAAGCACCTGACCCGCACGCGACTGCTGTTTCATGTGGTCGATATAGCGCCCTTTGATGAGTCTGACCCAGTGGAAGCCGCTCAAGCGATTGTGCATGAGCTTGGTCAGTTCTCTCCGGCGCTTTCCGAGCGCCCGCGCTGGCTGGTGTTGAACAAGTTTGACCTGCTGCCGGAAGAGGAGCGCGAAGAGCGCGCCCAGGCGATCATTGATGCGCTTGGCTGGGAAGGCCCGGTGTTCCGTATCTCGGCGATTAGCAGTGAAGGCACGGACAAGCTGGTTCAGGCCGCGTACCGCTGGCTGACCGAGCAGCGTCGCCTTGAGAACGAAGACGAAGAGGCGCTGGCCCGCGAGCAGGAGATGCGCCGCCGCATGGAAGATGAGTCGGTCGCTCGTATCGAAGAGCGTCTGGGGCGTCGCCGCAAGCGGCCTGCTGAAGAAGCCGACGACGATGACTTCGATGACGATGATTACGACGTTGAGGTTGAGTACGCACCTTAACGGCCGAAACCGGCAGGCTTGCTCAGCCTGCCAGTAATGGCCGACGTTGAATATTGTTGTCGAATATCATTGCTGAATAGCGTTAACAATGTGCCTGATAAGGTAGAGACGGATGGAGAGTCATGAGCAGGGGATGGGCCGCGAAGCGCTAAGCTGTGCGCGCCGCGTGGTAGTGAAAATCGGCAGCGCACTGCTGACCAACGACGGCCGTGGCCTGGATGAAGCCGCTATTGGCGGCTGGGTTGACCAGATTGCCGAGCTTCATCAACAGGGTGTTGAAGTGGTGCTGGTCTCCTCCGGCGCCGTGGCAGCAGGTATGGTGCGGTTAGGCTGGCAAGCACGCCCGAGTGCGGTGCATGAGCTGCAGGCCGCCGCCGCCGTGGGCCAGAACGGCCTTACTCAGTGCTATGAGCAACATTTTGCTCGCCACGAAATGCTCACTGCGCAGATTCTGCTTACTCATGACGACCTTTCCAACCGCAAACGCTACCTCAATGCGTTATCGGCCCTGCGCACGCTGGTGGAGATGCGCGTGGTGCCGGTCATCAACGAAAACGATACGGTGGTGACTGACGAAATACGCTTTGGCGATAACGATACGCTGGGTGCGTTGGTAGCCAACCTGCTGGAAGCGGACGCGTTACTGCTGCTGACCGACCAGGAAGGCCTGTTCGATGCCGACCCACGCTATAACCCCAATGCTCAGATGATCGCCGAAGGGCGCGCAGATGACCCGCGCTTGGCAGTGGTGGCGGGCAGCGGCGGGGCGCTGGGGCGGGGAGGCATGAGTACCAAGGTACGTGCTGCCAAGCTTGCCGCGCGTTCAGGCGCCGTTACAGTGATTGCCAGTGGTCGCCAGCCAGATGTCATTACCCGGCTTATGAGTGGTGAAGCGTTGGGAACGCTACTGCATCCGGAGCAGGCACCGATGGCGGCGCGTAAGCGCTGGCTGGCGGGGCAACTTCAAGTGCGTGGCACGCTGACGCTGGATGCCGGGGCGGTAAAAGTCCTGCGCGAAAAAGGCTCCAGCCTGTTGCCGGTAGGGGTGCGGGGTGTCAAAGGCACGTTCAAGCGGGGCGATATGGTGGTGTGTGTCGATGAGCAGGGCACGCCGGTTGCTAAAGGGCTGGTCAATTACGGCGTGGATGAAGCGCATCAGTTGGCGGGTCAGCCGAGTCACCAAATTGAGGCTATTTTGGGCTACGTAGAAGCCCATGAACTGATTCACCGCGATAACCTGGTCGTGATCTAGCGCCTGGTTTTTGCCCGGGTATTGGTTGAAATAGAACATCATCAAAACGCCGTTTGCTGTGATCAGTAAGCGGCTTTTTTATGTGTGCGCTACTTTGCCTTGGGGGCGATGGGCACTTGGCGGGGCCAGTCGTTGGGCACAATAAATACCCGCTCAATGCGCTGCTGGTGGGGCAGGTAGAGCATTATTTGCTGGGGCCCGTACTGTTCGATGAGTCGCTCAATGCCTGGTATCACGGCGGCCACTGGTTGAAAATCTTCCGTTCTGGGCGGCGCTAGCCAGTGCGGTTTTCGTAACCAGACTATGCGTAACGACGCACCCAGGCTATCGCGCAGCGCAGGCCAGTCACGCAAAAAACACCACCTGCCGCGGTGATGGTCCGGCGTAGCATGTTGGGGGGAAGGCAGCGCCGTATGCCACGGGTAAAACAAGACGCCCGGCATGGCGAGGCGATGAGTAAGAAGCTCTCCTACCGTGGACGAGCAGGTGGCGATGTCGCGGGGTGTTAGCCAGTGAGCCAGCGTGGCCAGTGCCCCGGGCGTTATGGAGCGCGGCAACTGGTGCTGGCATAAATGAGCGCATTTTAGCGCCAGGCTATCCAGCCCACCAGGACCGATCCAGCGGCTTGGGCTGTCGGCCGGGCCGGGGCCTTCAGGCAGGCCCAAATAAAACTTGATCGCCACTTCCAGATGCACGGGCGCCGGGTTATCGCGGGTGCGGTAAAGCATATCCAGCTCGCCAAGCGTTGTACGCTTTTTAAAGATGCGCACATTTTTGGCGAGTAGCCGCGTATTAGGCGCGTTATCCAGCAGGAGATGCCACAGCCGCTCGTGGTAGTGCCCCATGCGGCCTGTCTGTTGGCGGTTAACACCTGCGAGTAGCGGCGTTATTTGCTGTAGCCAGTCAGCAGTGCCTGTGGCCAGGCCCAATTCCTGACACGTCGGGCGGCCACCGTTTGGCATGGGCGGCGGGAGCGTGACCAGGTCGGGCGCTGTTATCAACCACGCCAAATCATGCGCTATTTGGGCCACCCCCGGCGCTATCATCTCTTCGCTTTTCTCAGCACAATGCCTTCTTACTTCCACGTTATCAGTTCCACGATGTTCTCCCCTTGGCATCACTGTCGCTAGGTAGTGGTAAAAACACAAGCGGGCCCCGTAGGGCCCGCACCGTGTGGTAACACTTAGCCAGTGATAGGGTGCTACCGCTAGCAGCCATTAATCACGGTCAATTTCAGTAATCTCGTAAGAGCCTTGACGCAGGCTTATTTCCAGCTCGCGGCCATTCTCATCCCGGCCTTCGATATCAATAACGCCGCCCTTATCGATGTCGATATCCTCAAACTCGCTCATGCCCTCTTTTCGTGCCACTTCCAGCGCCTGGCGTACGTCCTCTTCGCTCATTCCCCACGCACCGGTAATTAAGCGTTTACGCTCTTCTTTCAGGGTTTCGCCGTTATCCAGAGAAAATTCAACGTCGGCGTACCACTCATCATCCAGCCAGCCTTCTACCTCGGCGCGTCCACGGCTTTTAATGCTGATCTCTTCATAATGGGTGAATCCATAATCGACGGCAGGTACCAGCACCTCGTCAACCCGATCCATGGACAGCGCGTCTGCTTGAGCGCTGCCTGCTGCCGCGGTGAGTAGCAGAGCAGAGGCGGGTATCAACAGCATTTTTTGCATGACGTTCATATCAAATTCCTTCTTTGCTTAATGAATGGCATTGCCCGATGAATGTGGTCTGATACAGATCACTCAGCGAATGCGACAGAGGATTTATAGCACTGCGGTTATTTCCCCAAGCTGAACAATCCATTCATCTAGCGTTCATGTTGCTTCTGGCATTCTAGTCTAATGAAGTCACTCCGCCATCGATTCACGCACCGACTCTTTTACTGCTTCCTCTCCTCTGCCAAGTGGATGGGTGGGGCGCTGCTGGTTGCCATATTGATAGGCAGCGCTGTAGGTGACCAGCACTGGGAAACACTGCACAGTGAAGTGCGCCGTGGGGAGGTGGTGCCCTTGGAAACCATTTTAGACTGGCTGGAAGCGAACTATCTGGGAGACGTGCTGGAAGTGGAGGTAGAGCGCGAGCAGGGTCTGGTAGAGTATGAAATCAAGCTGCTGGGCCCACAAGGTCAAGTGGTTGAGTTTGAATTTGATGGTCACAATGGTCAGTTAATGAAAATAGAGGGTGTGCGTATCAATGAGATGCGCCGCCCACAAGGTATGACGCCATGAAGTGTTTGCTGGTAGAGGATGATCAGGCGATTGCCCGCGAGCTGAGCCAAGCGCTGCGTGACGGTGACTGGGTCGTTGAGCATGCCGACAATGGCCAGGAGGCCGACTTTCTGGTACGTACCGAAACCTACGATACGGTAATACTTGATGTAGGTTTGCCCGACGGCGACGGCACGCGTTGGCTGGCTGCCTGGCGTGAAGACGGCATTGATCTGCCTGTGCTGATTCTGACCGCTCGAGAGCGTTGGGCCGATAAAGCGGCGGGCTTTACCGCAGGTGCCGATGACTACGTTACCAAGCCTTTCGAGCCGGGTGAGGTGTTGTTTCGGCTACGGGCACTGGTGCGGCGTACCCACGGCCATGCTCATCCGGTACTCAAAGTGGGCGAGCTTAGTCTCGATACCCATACCCAGCACGTTGCCTTGGCAGGCCGCCCGGTAAGTTTGACTGCCCAAGAGACACGCTTGCTTGGCTACCTGATGCACGCCGCGCCTCGGGTTGTCAGTCGAAGCGAGCTTTCTGAACACGTTTACGACCGCGACCATGAGCCCGACTCAAACGTGATTGATGTGCAGATCAGCCGACTACGTCGCAAGCTGGGGGCCTGGCGGTTTGCCACCCTGCGTGGGCAGGGTTACCGGCTCTTGGCCGAAGTGCCCGGCGGCGAATGAGCAAGGTAACGCCCACTTGGCGAACGCGCTGGGCAGGCCGCTCGATTAGCCTTCGCTTGCTGCTGGCCGTTTTAGTCATGATCGGAGTGGCCTTGCCGATCGCTGGAATGCTGCTCTCGCATCATTACCGAAACGCGGCGACCGAGTCGTTTGATGAACGCCTTGAAGCAACGCTGAACGTGATTATTGCGGGCGTTTCCGTTGACCCGCTAAGTGAGCAGTTGCGCTATGACCGCGCTCTTGGGGACCCACTTTTTGACCAGGTCTTCTCGGGCTGGTACTGGCAAATTACCGATCAACAAACGCACACGATCACCTCGCGCTCGCTGTGGGATCAACGCCTGCCGGTCACCGATAATGAAGAGGTGAGCGCGCGCTCGTTGCCCGGCCCACGTGGGCAATCACTGCGTATCGTCGAGCGAGATATTTACCTGGCCCCTTTAGAAGCCCCTTTGCATATTAGCGTAGCGGCCCGCGATGATGAGCTGAAGTCCGATATACGCGAGTTCCAGCGCTTGCTCTGGCTGGGCCTGGTCAGTCTTGGAGTATTGCTGTTAGGCGTGCTGGGCCTACAGGTGCGCTGGGGGCTTGCGCCGCTGCGGCGTATGCAGGCCAACTTAAAAGACGTTGAGCAAGGGCGCGCAGCAGCGATGACAACAGACCTGCCTAATGAGCTTGCTACGCTTGCGGCTTCCATGAACGCCGTACTGGCCCGCGACCAGCGCTTGATTGAGCGTGGCCGTCATACAGCAGGTAATTTGGCCCATGCCCTGAAAACCCCCTTAAGCGTTATGCGCTTGCTGGTCCACCAGCTGCCAGACGCGCATCGCGCCGCCTGGGAAGCCGAGTTAACCCGAATGGACAGTGCCGTTCGCCATCACCTGGCACGGGCCTCTGCCGCAGGTGACGGTGGCCGCTTTGCGCCGATTTCGCTGCACGATACGCTATCGCCACTGCTCAGCGGGCTGGGTCGGCTGGCTCAGCGTCGCACGCTTACCCTGCATCAAATCTGGGAAAATCACCCGCGTGTGCACTTGGATGCCCAAGATATTCAGGAGCTTATCGGCAACGTACTGGATAATGCGCTGCGCTGGGCAAACCATGAAGTGACGTTTAGGGTGTGGGTTGTCGACCAGACACTTTGGTTGAGCATCAGTGATGATGGCCCAGGGATGACACAGCAAGAGAGCCAGGAGGCACTTGAGCGCGGCAAGCGATTGGATGAACAGCGCTCCCAAAGTGGCTTGGGTCTTGCCATCGTAGCGGACCTGGTCACGCTCTATCATGGCCAAATGCGCCTTCAGCGCGCAGAGGCTGGGGGGCTTGAGGTCACTGTTGAACTGCCGGTGGTGGCGCATGGCTAAGGGAGAACAAATGCAATGACAATGGATGATGCGTTGCCGGATGTATTGGTCGGCCCGCTATTGCGCCGCATTAGCCCCACACGCCTGGTGTTGTGGTTAGTGGCAACGCGCCCGCTTGATATGTCGCTGGTGCTTTTCCCGGGCGGCAGCGATGAGCAGCGCTTTCACTTAAATGATCATCACCAGTGCCTGACTATCGGTCGGCACGCGTTTATTCACTTGATTGACCTGCGCTTGCCGCACGCGCTACCCACTGATGAACGCATCGAATACGATCTGCGACTTCAAGCGGCGACGGGGGAGTGGCAGGCGCTGCCCGAGTGGGCGCCTTGGCTGTGCCATGAAGGCGCTGCTTATCCTGCCTTTGTCATTGCCTCACGCCATCACCGGTTAATGCACGGTTCGTGCCGTAAGCCTCACCATGCGAGCGCCGATGGGTTAGTGCGCGGCGACAGCTGGCTGGCGGACAAGCAGCAAGCGCCGAAAGAGTGGCCAGCATGGTTATTAATGACCGGCGACCAAGTGTATGTGGATGATGTTGCAGGCCCCATGCTGCGTGCGGTGCATGCACTTATTGAACGCTTAGGGCTAGTCGATGAGCGGCTGGAGGGCGCCACGGTGGAGGATAGCCAGGCGCTTTATGCCTCGCCTGATAGCTATTACCAGCGTGAGTCGCTGCTGCCTGATGTCACCAGCAACGTGGCGCTGCGCGAGCGATTTTTCGGCGGCGTTAAAAAGCCGGTGTTTACCTCGGCGAACGCCTCCAATCATCTAATGACACTGGCGGAAATGCTCGCCATGTACTGTTTAGTGTGGTCGCCGGTTGCTTGGCAAATGATTGCCCCAGCGATGCCTGCCCTTAACGATAAAGCAGCCCAGCGTTATCGCCAGGAGCAGGCGGCTTTGGATGATTTTGTGGTCGGGTTACCGCAGTGCGCTCGGTTAATGGCGCATTTGCCCAGCTTGATGATCTTTGACGACCACGATGTTACCGACGACTGGAACCTGACCGCCGATTGGGAGCGCTGTGCGTATGGTCATCCGTTCTCAAAGCGCATTATTGGCAATGCGCTGGTGGCCTATTTGCTCTGCCAGGGGTGGGGCAATGCACCGGATAAGCTTAACCCGCTGGTCGAACAGGCGGCCGAATTGTTCCGTGAGCCAGGGCTGCCGCTTTCGTGCGCCAGGCAGGATGCATTGATCGAACGGCTACTGCGTTTTCAAGGGTGGGAGTTTCAGGTGCCCGGTACGCCTGCGCTGATTGTTTTGGATACCCGCACCCGCCGCTGGCGTAGCGAGCGTAGCCCCCAACAGCCGTCCGGCTTAATGGATTGGGAGGCGCTGATGGAAATGCAGCAGGCGCTATTGGGTTGCAAAAGCGCTGTCATCGTCTCGCCAGCCCCCATGTTTGGGGTAAAGCTGATTGAAGGCGTTCAGAAGATGTTCACTTGGGCGGGCAAGCCGCTGGTGGTGGATGCCGAGAACTGGATGGCCCACCGTGGCGCCGCCAATACATTGCTGCAAATCTGGCGTCATTCCAAAACGCCGGGCAATTACGTGATTCTCTCTGGCGATGTGCACTACTCGTTTGCTTACGACATTATTGTGCGTCGCCAAAAGCGTGCGCCACATTTATGGCAGGTGACCTCCAGCGGCATCAAGAACACTTTCCCCGTGCAGTTGCTAAATACTTTTGATCGGCTTAACCGATGGCTTTACGCGCCCTGGTCGCCGCTTAACTGGTTTACCAAACGTCGCAAGCTGAGTATCCACCCGCGTGACCCCAGCGGGGCAAGCGCGGGCGAGCGGCTTTGGAACGCCAGCGGTATAGGCCTTGTAACGCTGGATATTGAGGGCCGCCCGGTGGATATTCGCCAGTTGGACGCCAACGGCAATGACGTTGTCTTTCCCCCGCCCGCTGACCTTCCCTTTATCTGATGACATGTATCTGACGTCAGTGCATGGCAAACAACAGGGCTGTTCGCTGGAATAGCGTGTAGCGCGGGCGGCGGCATAGACAGCCGCGAACCGCGCATGCCATAGTAAGCATGCTTAGGGGATGGCATGCACCAGGTGCATCGCCTCATCAAGATCGAACAAAAGTAAAAGGCCCTGTTGGGCACTATTTTGATAGGGGCAGATTTGATAGGGGCAGACTGCAATGAATAGGAGGCTCTGGTGCTGAGAGCAGGCGCTGCCAGGAAAGAACGGCTGCTGAAAAGAACCTTTCTGGCGATCCTTTTGTTGATGGCAGCCACTCCGGCCTTGGCAGCCGCTCCGGCTGTCGGCATGTTTGGTAGCTTCTTTCCTTACTGGCTAATCTCGCTGTTTATCGGTGTGGTGGTAACGATTTTTATCCGTGTCATTTTCGTGGTGACGAAGCTTGATGACATCATTCCGTGGCGTGTCCTGGTATATCTGTCGCTGACGCTGGCCATGACGCTGTTATCTTCTCATCTTTTTTTTGGACGCTGAATCATGAAAGGTCATGCTTCCAAGCGGGTAGCATCCATTGTCGGAGCCGTGATCGCCATTGCCATCATTGCGGGCGCTGCTGTTCTGGCTTACCACAGCTACGAGAATGCGCGCGCCAATCCGCTGTCAGATGATGCCACTCTGAGGGCCGATATTGTCCACATTGCTCCGTCGGTCGCAGGCCGCATCGTGGCCTTGCATGTTGAGGAAAACGACTTTGTCCGCAAGGGCGATCTTTTGCTGGAAATTGATGACACAGCCTATCGGCTGGCCCTGAAACAGACACAGGCCGACCTGGCCATGGCAACGGCGGCCAGTGGTGATCAGTCTCGAACTATCCGCGCGGAGCAGGCCAATGCAGAAATTGCCGAGGCCCAAATTAATCGAGCCACAACAAACCTGGCGCTGGCGAACCAGACCCTTGACCGTCTGCTGCCGATGGAGTCCAAGGGGTATGTTTCTCAGCAGCAGATCCACGACGCGCGTACTGTTAAACGCAATGCCGAAATCAGCTTGCAGGAAGCGATTCAGCAGCGTCAGGCTGCTGAGGCGCTGGTGGGTAATGATGAAGCAACCCTGGCGTTGATTGAAGCGCGCCGGGCCGCTCAGGACATTGCCCAGCATGAGCTGGACGGCACTCGGGTCTATGCGCCTGCCGACGGTCGGGTTGTCGGAGTGACCGTTTCTGTGGGTGACTACGCGCTGCCTGCCCAGTCCCAGTTCAATCTGGTCAAGACGGACACCTGGTATGCTTCGGCCAACTTCACCGAAACCATGCTGGGTAATATCGCTGTCGGTGACTGCGCCACGGTATACGCGCTGGCTAACCGCGACCGTGCCATTAAAGGCACGGTGGTGGGAATAGGCTGGGGCGTGGCCTCGAAAGACCTGATCGACCTGCCGTTATCGCTGCCGATTGTGCCGAAATCTCTTGATTGGGTGAGAGTTCAGCAGCGCTTTCCCGTCCGCATTCGGCTGGATGACCCGCCAGCAGAATTGATGCGTGTCGGCGCATCGGCGGTGGCAACGGTTCACCACCACGATGGCTGCTGAATCTCCGTGGGGGAAAATCGCCCGCCAGGCGTGGGCGGATATCCAGCCCTTTCCCGGAAGGATGGGCCTGACCTGGCGCGTGGCGCTACTGTGTGCTCTGGTGTCTGCAACGGCCATGCTGCTGAAAATACCTGAGGCCGCGATTAGCTGCTATCTGATCATTTTTCTGTCCAAGCAGGATGCCGTCAAGAACTGCATTATGGCTTTGGGCGTCATTTTGATGGCGTCTACCGTGGTGGTGCTGATGATTCCGATCATCAACGTTAGCATCGACAGCCCTGCCATGCGGCTGGCAGTTATGTTTTTCGCCTCGTATATCTTCCTGTTTCTCAGTTCAGCGACCCCGCTGGGCGAGCAGGCGGCCATTGTTGGCTTGGTGATCGCCTTTATCATGACGCTGGTGACCATGGTGCCGGTTGGTGAGGTCGCTGACAAAGGCTTGCTGATGGCATGGAAAATGGCCTGCATGCCGATGTTTTTGATGATCCTTTTTAACCTGCTGTTCGGCACCCCTTCGCAAACACTAGTGCGTAACCGGATTGTCGAAAGACTGCGCTGTGCGGCAGACCGCATCGAGATACAGCAAGCATCCACAGCTTTTAACACCCTGGTGAGTGAAGGTAATGATGACTCGTTGCAGCAAATGCAGCTCGTCAAGTTACTGCACCTGATATCGACGGCACGCTCTCGCTGGCTCAGCGGAGCCACTGAGACAAGTTATCGCATCCTGATTATCGCGGAGGCCCTGCCTGAAAGCCTGAGTCGTGCAGCAAGGAGTGACCTGGCGGTTGAGTTACGCCAAGCGGCGGATGCTATCGCCAATGATACGTGCCCAGTGCTACAGGTGGCGCCGGAGGCGACAGAAACCGGCTTACAGCCGCTTTATATCGCCTTACAGGGTTTGTCACAGCCGGATGGAGGCGCTGCACAGCCACCGCGTCCGAGAAAAATACCTTTGCTGGCTGCCGATGCGTTTTCTAACCCGATACATCAGCGCTATGCGCTAAAGACATCCGCCGCGGCAGTGCTCTGCTATTTGATTTATACCGGCATGCAGTGGGATGGCATTCATACGGCGATGATCACCTGTTATGTGGCCGCGCTCGGCACTACGGGGGAAACACTGCGCAAACTGACGTTGCGGATCGTCGGTTGTCTGATTGGCGCAGCGATGGGGATCTTTTCGTTAGCCTTTATCATGCCGCACCTAAGCTCCGTCGGTGGCCTGATGGGGCTGGTGTTCTTTGGCGTGCTGATCGGTGCTTGGGTGTCATCAGGTACTGAGCGGATCTATTATGCCGGCGTGCAGATCGCCTTGGCTTTCTTGCTGACCACCCTCAACGGGTTCGGCCCCAGCTTTGATATCTCCCAGGCCAGCAACCGTATCTACGGAATTTTGCTGGGTATTTTTGTCATCTATGTGATCTTCACCCAGTTCTGGCCACGCAGTGTCATCAATCAAGTGGCACGGCAGCTCAACGATGCGTTGGATGCCTTGAGCGATCTCAGTACGCTTTCCAGGCAGGATCAACAGTTGCGCACCCAGGCGGCATCTACTGCATATTTTGCACTGGGCCAGGCCGAAGAGCTGCTCGATATGGTGCCTTTCGAGCCGTCGCGTCTGCGTGCCAGTGCTGATGAGCTGAAGCGCGTGGAGAGAATTGTTGAAGAACTCAATGACCTCACCGGCCAGCTTTACATGGCAGAACAGGATGACGGCACTATCAAAGAGCGCCTGCAGCGACTCAAGTCACAGCTGGTCACTGAGCTTGAAAACCGACGTAACAGGGCGTCTTCGACTTACGAGGGCTCTCCCCTCGACGACGGCGCGTATAGTGATATAGAACGGCAACTCACTCGGATAGAGCGGATTGTGCATGTTGAGAAAAGCTAGCGTGTTCAGATTAGCCAAGCTCAGAACCTGTATTGCTCTGGGCGTTGTTCTTGGCACTATAGGGGGCCTGCAGGGCTGTGCAACGGATGCGCTGAAGAATACTTCCGCCTCCCCCAGCACACCCTGGGTGCCTCAAGGTCAGTCCGTGCTACCTGGCGATTTTTCCGTGTCAGGTTCAGCTGATATCGGCTTGCTGCCAGACCCGGTGTCACAGGATCTACAGTCGGACAAGGTGTATCAGTTACCCGAACTGATAGACTTTGCGCAACGCCATAACCCGTCAACCCGAATTGCCTGGGAGCAGGCGCGCCAGCTGGCGCTGGCCTCTGGAATGGTGGAAGCCACGTTTCTGCCGATCCTGACCGCCAATGTGTTTGCTGGCAGACAGCAAACCAGCATTCCTTATCGCGGGTTGCTGGATGGTGACACTCACCATGTCGATACCACCGTCAGCGGTGTGGCGCCAAACCTTGCTTTGCAGTGGCTAGTGTTTGATTTTGGCCGGCGCGAAGCGCTCAGCGATGCCGCCCGGCACAATGCCTATGCGGCCAACGTCAACTTCAATGGTGCCCACCAGGCGGTGATCTACAACGTGACGCGTAGCTATTACCAGTACGGTGCTGCCAAGGACAGGCTGGCGATTGCTGAGGAGGTGCTGGTCAACAACCGCCTGCTGCAGGATGCTGCTGAGTCCCGCTACGCCAATGGCACCGGCACCAGCATCGCTGTTGCTCAAGCCCGCCAGCTTGTCGCCCAATCCAACCTGCGGATGGTGCAGGCACAGAGTATGCTGCGCGATCAGTATCAGGAGTTGTTGAGTGCTCTCGGTGCTTCGCCGACGACACAGGTCGAGGTGGCCAGCGCATCGAATCGCCCGCTACCGGGTATTGACGAGTTGGCATCGGTGGATTCTGCGATTGAGGCGGCACTCAGCAAGCGGCCGGATGTGCTGGCCAGCTATGCTGAGCTGCAAGCTGCCAAAGCGACAGAGCGTGCCGCCGATGCCGACTTCATGCCCCGGGTATTTGTTGCCGCCGCCACGGGAACCAACAAGAAAAATCTGAGCATTGGTCATTTGCCCAGTATTGGCAACCAGACCACAGGCACCGGGGTGTTCCTGGGGGTGACAATGCCTATCTATGATGGCGGCCTTCTTGCCGCCAAACGCCAGCAGGCAGTCTCTGTCACGGCTTCAGCCGAAGCGGCATTCGAGAAAATTCGCAACACGGCGATGCGCGAGATGGTCGTTGCTGCTGATGCACTGCGCTCCTCACTGGCAGCTTTTGACGCCGCTGATGCGTTGACCGAAGCGGCAGCGGTGACTTACGACGCGGCCTTTGATGCTTATCGCAACGGGGTAGGCACTATCACTGAGGCTACTGCGGCGGAGTCCGGCCTTCTGGATGCAAGGCTGGCACGCTCCGAGGCACATGCGGCAAGCTTGATTGCAGCATCGACGCTTGCGTTCACGCTTGGCGCCATGACCTCAAGCACGTCCCCTTTAGAGGCTATTCCCTGACGTTCGTCCGCCCACTACCCTGCACACGTAAGCTATTTTAGCGCGCTAACTGTCACGTCAGTGTCATAAAAAAGTCGCACGCTTGCTAACTAGACAGTCCTCGTAAAAAGCCTTTGCAAACTGCCTCTAACACCGTCTCTAATACAAGAGGCATTCAGCCGTTGACCGCCCAGGAAGCTCAATGGCTTAACCGTGTTATTGAATCAGAAGATCTGCACGTGTTGTTTCAACCCATCGCGGATGCCAGCCAGCACTCTATTTACGGCTATGAAGGTCTGATACGTGGGCCTAAAACACCGCCGCTGCGCTTGTTTGATGTGGCCATGCAGGCAGGGCTATTGGTAGAGCTGCATTAAGTGTTTTGAAACCGTCATCAAGTGGTCACTTAAGTGTCGCGGTGTTGTCATCTAGCGTCGGCAGGATGGCGCTATCTTTGAACAACCTTCCAGGTGACGTATGCATGCTGTGACTCTTCCCCGTACTTTGATCAGCGCTGCTGTTGTCAGTGCCTTTGCTCTGGTTGCCGTTAATGCATCGGCAGACCTCTCTGCGCGCTATGTTGATAACGACGGCGACATGGTGGCGGATGCACCCACGGACGAGTCGCAGTGGGTCGACCCCGATACGTTGGTATTTGCTTATACACCGGTTGAAGACCCGGCTGTTTACGCGGATGTTTGGGCCGGTTTTTTGGACCATCTGAGTGAAGCCACAGGCAAAGACGTTCAGTTCTTCCCGGTGCAGTCCAACGCGGCACAGCAAGAAGCGCTGCGCGCTGGCCGCCTGCATGTAGCGGGCTTTAACACCGGTGGTGTTCCGGTTGCCGTGAACTGCGGTGGCTTCCGTCCGTTTGCCATTATGGCAGCAGACGACGGCAGCTATGGCTATGAAATGGAAATCATCACCTATCCAGGTAGCGGTATTGAGTCGGTTGAAGACCTCGAAGGCCGCCAATTGGCGTTTACTTCTGAGACCTCTAACTCAGGCTTCCGGGCACCTTCTGCGCTGCTGCGTTCTGAATATGGCATGGAAGCAGGGGAAGCCTTCGAGACAGCGTTCTCGGGTTCCCACGATAACTCCATTCTGGGCGTTGTGAATCAAGACTACGACGCAGCGGCCATTGCTAACTCCGTTGGCACGCGCATGATTGCCCGGGGCGTAGTTAATGAAGGCGATTACGACATTATCTACACCTCAGAAACCTTCCCCACCACAGCGTACGGTTTGGCGCATAACTTGAAGCCTGAACTGGCTGAACAGATCCAAGACGCGTTCTTCAGCTACGACTGGGAAGGGTCTGCGCTACAGGCTGAGTTTGCCAACTCGGGTGAAGCGCAATTTATGCCGATTACCTATGAAGAGCACTGGTCCGTTATCCGCACGATCGCCGATGCTAACGGTGTGACGTACGAATGTGACTAAGTAAGCCCTTAATTTTGCAGTTACTCGGCCAGAAGGTTAATCCCTTCTGGCCGTTACATTATGTAGATGAGATAGAGCGATGTTGACACTCAGCGGCGTTACCAAACGCTATCCAACCGGGGACCGTGCGCTTACCGATATCGAACTTACCCTGCCTAAAGGCCAGGTGATGGCGCTTATCGGCCCCTCTGGTGCGGGTAAAAGCACCCTGATTCGCTGTGTAAATCGCTTGGTAGAGCCTACGGCGGGCAGCATTTGCCTGGAAGGAACAGAGCTTACCAGGCTTTCGGGCAGCGGCCTGCGTAAGGCACGCCGCTCAATGGGCATGATTTTTCAGGAGTATGCGCTGGTTGACCGCCTGACCGTGATGGAAAACGTGCTTTCCGGACGGCTTGGCTACGTGGGCTTCTGGCGTAGCTTTTTGCGTCGCTATCCGCAGGATGCCGTCGCTGAAGCGTTTCGTCTGCTTGAGCGGGTAGGCCTGCCTCATGCTATTGATAAGCGCGCCGATGCGTTGTCCGGTGGCCAACGTCAGCGAGTGGGGATTGCTCGGGCACTGTTACAAAGCCCCAAGCTGCTACTGGTAGATGAGCCAACCGCCAGCCTGGACCCCAAAACCTCACGCCAGATTATGCGCCTGATTCGTGAGCTTTGTGCTGAGCGCGAGTTGGCGACGATTATCAATATTCATGACGTGGCGCTCGCCCAGCAGTTTGCGGACCGTATTGTGGGTCTGCGGGCTGGCCAGATCGTGTTTGATGGCCGCCCTGACGAGCTAACCAGCGAGATTCTCACCACGATTTATGGCGAAGAGGATTGGGATACCTCCCCTGAACCTGCCGATGAGCCTGACAGTGAAGCCGTTTCCTGTGAGCGTCGCTCTGTCGCAGTTGAGATGGCTGGGGTAGCGCCATGAGTGAGCAGAGCTCTGCGTATTTTGAAGCCCGCCAACACGCGGCCCGCCAGGGGCATTGGCGTCGGTTACCTCTTGTGCATAGCCAGTGGTTGCGTTGGGCTATTGCCTTGGGTGTGGTGGCTTACCTGGGGTTGGCGCTGGCCTCTGTTGAGGTGAACTGGGCACGTGTGGCGGAAGGTACCAGCCGCGGGCTGCGTTTTATTAGCGCGTTTGCGCAGCCTGATTTTTTCAGCCGTGGTAACGATATTATCAATGGGCTGGTCGAGAGTTTGACCATGACGCTTACCTCCACGGTCATTGGGGTGGCGCTCGCGATCCCCGTGGGATTAGGCGCTGCACGCAACATTGCGCCGCTGCCGATTTATTTCGTGTGCCGTAGCATCATTGCCGTCTCACGTACCTTTCAAGAGATCATTATTGCGATCATGTTTGTGGTGATGTTTGGCTTTGGCCCGCTGGCGGGGATGATTACGCTGGCGTTTGCCACTATCGGCTTTATGGCCAAGCTGTTGGCAGAAGATGTTGAAGACCTGGATTGGCGCCAGGTAGAGGCAGTGAGAGCGACCGGCGCCAGCTGGTGGCAAACCATGAATCACGCCATTCAGCCTCAAGTCATGCCGCGCTTAATTGGCCTTTCCATGTACCGTTTGGATATCAATTTTCGTGAGTCGTCAGTGATCGGCATTGTTGGTGCAGGCGGAATAGGCGCCACGCTGAATACCTCGCTTAGCCGCTATGAGTACGATACGTCGGCCGCCATTTTGTTGATCATCATCGCTATTGTGCTGCTGTGCGAATACAGCTCTAGCCATGTCCGCCGTTGGACGCAGTAATCTCCGGAGAATCTATATGCCTGTTTCAACCTCCCGGCAAGGGATCCCGGTATGGCGGCTACGTACCACGCGTGCCCAGTGGCTGCAATTTAGTGCATGGCTCGTTGGGGTTAGCCTGTTCCTGTTCTGCTGGAAGGTGATTTCCGACAACACCATGTGGGTGTTTGTTGAGGATGCTGGACGCCAGGGCAGTGATCTTTTAAGCCGGATGATGCCCCCCAAATGGGAATACGCCAATGTGCTGTGGAAACCCATGTGGGACACGCTGAACATTGCCACCCTGGGCACCACCTTGGGAATAGTGATGGCGTTTCCTGTGGCGTTTCTTGCCGCGCGTAACACGACTCCGCATCCTCTTGTGCGAAGCCTGGCGTTGATGGTGATCGTGTCGTCACGCTCTATCAATTCGCTGATTTGGGCCATGCTGTTGGTAACGATCTTGGGTCCAGGCGTCCTGGCAGGCATTATCGCCATTGCGCTGCGCTCTATTGGGTTTGTAGGCAAGCTTCTTTATGAGGCCATTGAGGAAATTCACCCGACGCCTGTCGAGGCCATCAGCGCAACCGGTGCCAGCCGATTACAGATTATGAACTACGGCGTTCTGCCTCAGATCATGCCAGCGTTTGCGGGTATCAGTGTTTACCGGTGGGATATCAATATTCGTGAATCCACCGTGCTTGGCCTGGTGGGCGCTGGGGGGATCGGGCTTCAGTTGAATGCCTCTATCAATATGCTTGCCTGGAAGCAGGTCAGCGTTATTTTTGTCATGATCTTCGCCACGGTATTGGTCTCGGAATGGATATCCGCCCGTGTCCGCCACGCGATTATTTAACCCATGGACTGATAAATCGCCAAGCGAGGAGTTCTGAATGCGGTTTCCTGATGCTGATGTCACCACCATTGATTTGCTGCGCCATGGCGAACCCGTTGGCGGGCGTATGCTGCGCGGTTCTACTGACCATCCGCTGAGTGAAACCGGCTGGCAGCAGGTAACGGATGCCATCATGCGCCATACCGTTGACGGCAGGCCGCCTTACGATGCGGTGCTTACCTCGCCGCTTATGCGCTGTCGTGAGTTTGCGCTGTGGTTAGGTGAAGAGTTTGAGTTGCCAGTACAGATTGAAGACGATCTTGCCGAATTGCACTTGGGACGCTGGGAGGGCAAAACCCACGCTGAGGTGTTTAGCGAGGAGGGCTCCGCGCCGATGAGCGCTTTCTGGAACAGCCCCGAGACTGTATCACCACCGCAGGGCGAGGCGATGGATGTTTTTGATTCACGGCTTGCTGAAGTATGGCAAAACGTGTTGGCAAACCCGCCCGGTAAGCATGTGTTGGTAGTGGCGCATCTGTTTGTTTGCAATGGCCTGCTGCGCCAGGTGCTGGGGCAACCGTTAGGGCGTGTATTGGCAATGGATTTGCCTTACGCTGCGATGAGTCGTGTACGCCACGAACGCCATGCGTTAGGCGAAACCAGCTTTATTGAGTGGATTGGCCGTTAGTTGAGCTTGGCGCTGCCCTTCAGTTTGCGCCATGATAAGGGCATTGCCACAAGGAGAGCAGCTAATGCCCATCACGTTGGGAAGGTTTACGTTCGCTTTGATGATGTTAATGTGGCTTTCGGGCTGTGCCAGCCGTGATGTCGCTATCGCACCCCCTTCCTCGCCCGCCGAATCCCGCGAAGGGCTCTCCATGGAGCGCGTGCTGATCCTGGCCCACGCTCAGCAGGCCATTGGCACGCCTTACCGCTTTGGCGGCAATACGCCCGACGGCCTCGACTGCTCGGGGCTTGTTGAAATGGCGTATCGCGCGGCCGGTATGCGCGTACCGCGCACCGCAGACGCACAGTTCCGTGCGCTACCTTCAGCCAATACCCCCAAGCCTGGCGACCTGCTCTTCTTTGGAGAGCGTAGCAAGGCCACGCATGTAGGCATCTATCGCGGTAACCAGCAGATGATCCATGCACCGGGAAGTGGTCGCGCCGTGGTCAGCGTTCCCTTGGATGTCGACTACTGGCAGCAGCGCTTTTTAGGCGCCGCTGCACTTGCACCTTGATACCTTGCCTGCACCTTTAACGCACCTACTTACGATTACATCCCACCTTATGGGACGTAAGGTCGCTTTTTAATGAGTTCTCTTCGGGCCGAAAAAGCAGCCCTAATGCTTGGCTTTTGCGATGGCCGTTACGAGCCGATTGGCAGTCGCTTACATAACTTCCATAAGCGCTGCGGCTTCGGGGCAGCGGTTAAGCGGCTTGTTCCGAGTCGGCCGCTTCAGGCTCGTTCTGCTCAGGTTCACTCTGCGCAGATCTTGTGGCGCTCTCTTGCTGGGAAGCCTCAAGGCGGGCTTCCAGCAAGTATTGGCGGGCTTGAGCGGCTACCTGCACGTCTTTTGGCGACGGGTCGGCTGGCGCCAGCGCGGCAGCAATCACCGTCTGCATTTTCTCGATAGTGGCCTGTGGGTCCCCCGGGATAGGGCCGTAATCGATAGGCACTTCACCCGCAACGGCGTACTTCTTTCCATCGGGGCCTATTTCATATTCGTAAGTGGCGCCGCCAGTATAGGCCCCGCCGGTAATCTGGTGAGCCATCTCATGCTGACGAACATTCCGGTCGGTCTGCTTTAACTGCTCAATCAGCTTGATTTCTTCCGGCGCTAGAGGCGTTCCATCGGGGCGCGTAGGGGCAGCCGCCTCATTATCTGTTTTGGCCGTTTCGCCTTCGGAGGTGGAAGGCGCTTTTAGCGTGTCCTCGGTGTCGACAGTCGACGACCCACGATGGGAGGTCGTGGTATATGCTGCCCCAACCGGGGAAAAAGCACTGATGGTCGCATCCATAAGCAGTTACCGCCGTTTGAGTCATTACGTTATTGTACGGTTGCGTTACTATAGCGCATTCGTAAACCAATAGAAGCGTGCAAGGGCATGTCACTTGCTGGATAACCGTTTTTAACTGATACCGCTATGCCGTCCATTGATGTGATTCTCCATCTTAGTCCCGATGAATGCTTGGCCCATTATGAAGGGCGCGTTGCCAACGTGCGTACCCGCAGCGTGGATGGGCGTTGGGTGGTGTTTCCCTCCGATGCTATTCGACGTGTGGTAGGGAAAAACGGTGTTCATGGCGTTTTCCGGCTGGAGTTCTCAGCGCAAGGGCGCTTTACGAGTATCCATCCGCTCTCCTATCGTTAATGCATAGGCTGCACGCTTAGAGCGCTTAAGATGGCTTAACGGCACCTGTTAAATAACCCACATGGCATTGCTATTGTCTATATAATTACGTCATCTCATAAGCGGTATCCCTCGCTTATGCCGTTAACGCGATCAGGCTTATCCGCCGGGTCGTTTACAACCTGCTTACCCAGCATTGGTTGTGGTTATATCAGGAGATATACCATGTCTGCCTCACCTGTCACATTGATGGTAGCTCGGCGCATTGCCAGTGGCCGTTACCATGATTTTAATCGGTGGTTGAACGAAGGTCGCGAGCTAGCGGCTGATTTTCCAGGTTATCTGGGCTCAGGAGTGCTAGCGCCACCCGAGCATCACGATGAATATCAGATTATCTTCCGCTTTAGCAGCAGTGAAACGCTCCATGCATGGGAGCACTCGGCTTCACGTCATGCCTGGCTTGTGCGCGGCAAGGGGCTTTATGATGCGCCTCATGAGCACCGTGCCACGGGGTTGGATGCCTGGTTTCAAACCGGCTCAGGCAGTGTGCCGCCTCGCTGGAAGCAGGCCGTTGCCGTTTGGTTGGCCTTTTTTCCTATCTCGTTACTCTTTCAGTGGGTATTTGGCGGGATGTTGGCCGATTGGGCACTGATCCCGCGCGTGTTAGTGAGCACTCTGATATTAACGCCAGTGATGGTGTTTGTGTTTATTCCACTCTCCACACGGTTACTGTCGCCTTGGCTGCGAGGGAAATGGTCACCAATGGATAGGTGGATACATGTGCGGCGCATTAATCGAACATAAGACCTTTTTTTACCTGGATATATGTACTCCATGAGGGGCAACGCTGCTACGCTAACTAAGCTTGCAGTAAAAGGACAACTGCTGCAGGCCTAGCGCCTGCGTATTACATCGTCTTCATGGAGTACTTTATGATTCACGTCCATCATTTGGAAAAGTCGCGCTCACATAGAATTTTATGGCTTCTCGAAGTGCTTGCGTTGGACTATGACATCCATGTATATCAGCGTGATCGTAAAACTCAGCAGGCGCCTGAAGCACTAAAAAACATTCATCCTTTAGGTAAGTCCCCAGTCATTATGGATGGCGAGTTAGTGATTGCAGAGTCAGGGGCAATCATTGATTACTTAATACACACCTACGGAAAAGAGCGCTTGCAACCCTCTGCCGATAATATCGCCGACTGGGTTGATTACCGCTATTGGCTACATTATGCCGAAGGCTCTTTAATGCCACTGCTGGTGATGCAACTGGTGTTTAAAAAGATACCCGCACAGTCTCCCTGGTTAATTAAACCGCTCGCTAAAGGCATTGGCGATAAGGTTAGTCAGCAATTTTTAGCGCCTCAGCTTAAACAGCATCTGGGCTTTATCGAAGATCATTTAGCGCGTAAAGAGAACTTTGCAGGAGAGTGGCCAAGCGGGGCCGATATTCAAATGAGCTTTCCTCTTCAGGCCATAGCTGCCACCCAAACGCTGACAACGTATCCCGCCATTATGCGGTTTGTAGCGCGTATTGATGCTGACCCTGCCTGGCAGCGTGTGGTCGAGCGAGCAGGCCCGCTCACTATGCCAGGCGAGTAACAGGACGATGCAGGATAAGGCTGGATACGTTACTCACCCGCTGTGGTTGATGTCAGGACGACTGCTTGCTCGTACACGCAGAGGCGCTATTAAGGCCGCTACGTTGCTGGGCCTCTGGAGTTTGGCTTTTTCAAGCATGGCCAGCGACACCTTGTTGGTGGGCGTTTATAACAATCCGCCAAAAATATTCGTGGATGACCAGGGGCGTTTGCGCGGCATTTTGGGTGAGCTGCTTGCAGCAATTGCACAAGAAGAGGATTGGCAGCTTGAGAGTATTGCCTGCGAATTCCACCACTGTCTTACCCTGCTTGAACAGGGTGATATCGATATATTGCCCGGGACTGCCTGGGGTGAAGAGCGTGGTGAACGTATCGCGTTTCATCGTGAACCGATTATCCAAAGCTGGTCGCAGATTTATCAGCGCGAAAACGAGCGGGTCGAGGCGATTCTTGACCTTGAACAAAAACGCGTCGCCATTGTAGATGGCTCTATTCAACAGAACTACCTGAGCGCCGTGACAGAACGCTTCGGTGTTGCGGTCACCTGGTTGCCCGTTGATAGCTATGCGGATGCTTTTCAAGCCGTGGCCATGGGGGATGCGGACCTGGCGGTTACCGACCACATCTTCGGAGACTGGCGCGCGCAGGACTATGGGCTATATGAAACGCCCATCATCTTTCAACCTATCCGGCTGTTCTATGCCGGGTCGCCTACTTTGTCGGCAACCATACTGAACCGTATCGACGATGTGCTGCTTGGTTGGAAGCAAAATCCACGTTCAGCGTATTTTAGGATACTGCGTTCCTGGCGTGCCGAAACGCCACCCGATACGATCTCTACCTGGTTATGGGGCGGGCTTGGCCTGTTAACGGCGCTACTGGCTGTGGCACTAGGCAGTGCATGGTGGCTTAAACGGCGTGTCACGCTAAATAGGGCACAGCTCGATGCTAATGAGGCCATGCTGGCCACTATTCTTAATAACGTGGACGCCTACATCTATATCAAAACACCCTCGTTACATTACCAGTTTGTCAACCAGCGGGTGGTTGAGCTCTTTGGGCTGCCGAAAGAGCAAATTCTGGGTAAGAGCGACGAGGCATTTTTTGATCGCACAACCGCGAATGAAATAGCCCAGATTGACCGCAGTGTGATGGAATCAGGCAAAAAAATAACGCTCGAAGAGAGTAACGTACTACGGCACAACGATAAGGTTCGCACGTTTGTTACTATTAAAATGCCGTTGTCCCTCTCCCCAGGCGAGCCCGCGAGTCTGTGCGGTATTTCCACTGAACTAACCGATTACCTTGAGCTGCAATCGCGTACCAATCATCTGGCGTTTTACGATGCGCTGACAGGCCTGCCTAATCGACGCTTATTGATGGAGTCGTTAAGCGGGAAAATTGAGCAGAAGAATACGCCCCATCTCTATAGCGCACTGCTGACCATTGATCTGGATAACTTTCATCTCGTTAACGATATTCAGGGCCATGAAAGTGGCGACCAGTTGTTAATTGATGTGGCCAAGCAGGTGCGGTCGCTGTTACCAGAAGGGGCTGTGTTGGCCCGCTTTAGTGGGGATGAGTTTGTTGCGCTACTGGCAAAGCTGGGCGAGCATCAGGCGGATGCTGCGCTAAGCGCTGAACGCACAGCTAAGCAGTTGTTGGACGCTATCTCCAAACTGCGTACGGGGCGTTCGCTGCCCGTCAACGCCAGTATTGGTATTACGCTATTCGATGGCTCTGATCATAGTATGAACAGCGTGCTCCAACAGGCCGACTTGGCACTTCAGCAGGCTAAAGCCGCGGGTGGGAATACGCTGCGCTTTTTTAATCGCAGTATGCAAACACGCTTGATCGAGCGGGCCAACCTTGAAGCCGATTTACACCATGCGCTGGCACGTCATGAGCTGGCGTTGCACTATCAAACTCAGGTAAATCATCAAGGCATTACCACCGGTGTGGAGGCGCTTTTACGCTGGTGTCACCCCCAGCGAGGCTGGGTGCCGCCATCGACCTTTATTCCTCTAGCAGAAGAGAATGGGCTAATTATACCCATTGGTTATTGGGTGCTTCATTCTGCCTGCGAGCAGCTTGCCAAGTGGGCCAACCAGGCCACTTATGCTGCGCTGACGATTTCCGTTAACGTGAGCTCGGTACAGTTTCAGCAGCCTGAATTTGTACGCAACTTGGAAGGTCTTCTTGCTCAGACCCAAGCGCCGCCTGGGCGGCTGGTGCTGGAAGTCACCGAAAGCCTGTTAATGCGAGATCCAACACGCGTGCGCAATACAATGCTCAAACTGCGCGCGCAAGGTGTTCGCTTTGCGATTGATGACTTTGGTACTGGCTACTCGTCGTTAAGCTATCTTAAACGACTGCCCTTGGATGAACTAAAGATTGACCAGTCGTTTATCCGTGAGCTTTTAACCGATAAAGCGGATGCGGCCATCGTCGATACCACCATTTTGCTGGCAGTGAGCCTTGGGTTAACGGTGGTAGCCGAAGGGGTCGAGAAGCAGGAGCAGTTGGATTGGCTAAAAGGTCATGGCTGTTATCGTTATCAGGGTTACCTGTTTGGCCGCCCGACATCCATTGATCGCTTGTTTGAAAGCTATTAAAAGCTAAACGATAACGCCCTGGATAAGGGCGTTATCTATTGTGGTGAGGAGGTGTGTTAAAAGCAGCGTATCAAGCTGTCTTAAGCGGCGGTAAAGCTTCCTGCATTAAGCCATAAATGAACGGCAATACTGGCGATGTAGCCCAATAGAATAACCGGCGCCCAGCGTAAGTGGCCCATAAAGGTATAAGCGCCGCGTGCTTGGCCCATAACCGCAACGCCAGCTGCTGAACCAATAGAGAGCAGGCTGCCTCCAACACCAGCGGTTAGGGTGATCAATAGCCACTGCCCGTCAGACATTTCAGGCTGCATGGTGAGCACCGCAAACATCACGGGAATGTTATCCACCACAGCGGAGACCACACCCAACACAATGTTCGCCCACGTAGCATCCCAGTTGGTATAAAGCGCCTCGGACAGCAAGCCAAGGTAGCCCATAAAGCCAAGCCCACCTACGCACATCACTACGCCGTAGAAAAACAGCAGTGTGTCCCACTCGGCCCGCGCCACGCGGTTAAATACGTCAAACGGTACCACGCTACCTAACTGCGCCAGTTTCTTGTTATCCCCACGACGACTGTAGCGTTCACGCTTACGCTCCAGCGAACGGGGCAGGCTCTTGCGTAGGTAGAAGCCAAAGAACTGAAGATAACCAAGCCCTGTCATCATGCCAAGCACGGGCGGCAAGTGTAAGAAGGTGTGGCAGATGACGGCGGTTAAAATGGTCAGTAAGAAAAGCACGATAATCCGTCGTGCACCGCGTTTCAGTTGCACATCCTCATACACGCTACCGGGCTTTTGGTCCTTGATAAACAGGCTCATGATCATGGCCGGAATCAGGAAGTTAACCAACGAAGGGAGGAAAAGAGTAAAAAACTCCTGGAATTGAAGAATGCCTGCCTGCCATACCATCAGCGTGGTGATGTCTCCAAATGGGCTAAAGGCGCCCCCCGCGTTGGCGGCGACCACAATATTAATGCACGCCAGGTTAATAAAGCGCTTGTCACCTTCGGCCACCTTGGTGATGACGGCACACATTAGCAGCGCGGTGGTTAAGTTATCGGCAATCGGTGAAAGAATAAATGCCAAGCCGCCGGTCAGCCAGAAAAGCGTGCGATAGTTAAATCCTTTACGCAGCATCCAGGAGCGCAGAGCATCAAATACTCGACGCTCCTCCATGGCGTTGATATACGTCATGGCCACCAGCAGGAACAGCATCAGCTCGGTGAACTCTAAAAGGGTCATGCGAAACGCATATTCTGAGGTTTCTGACATGCCGTTTTGAACGTACACCCAGCCGATGAGGCTCCAAATAATACCTGCCGCTATTAGCACTGGCTTTGATTTACGCATATGAATCTTTTCTTCTGCCATCACCAAGGCATATGCCAAAACAAAAATGGCGACAGCAAAAAAACCGATAAAAGATGTCGTTAAATCAATCTCACCCGTCACAGCAAAGGTCGACACGCTATAGAAAAATAGTAAGGGGGCTAACAAAAAAAGCCAGCGACGAGAAAATCTCGGCTGGCCTGGGTCGCAATCCTGCGTCAACATGATGCGTTTATCCTTATTTAAAGGTGGTAGGAAGGGTTAATAAGCGGCGTTAAGTATAACAAATTGCCTGTTTTCTAAATAAAGAATAAAACCGAATAAAGATCGTTTATTAACTCGCCATGGCATCTTTTTTTAGCAAATTACCCATTTAGCTAATAGTAAGTTTGTTGATAAAGTGCGATACATTTTAACAGTGATTAATCTTTATGGTAATAAACCAAAGTTGCAAGCGATAAGCGATGCAGTAAGACGAACGATGAGTGCCATACTCTGTTTGCCATTATTGCCCGTCAGTGCTGCCTATGCATCGAATTCGGGCTGTCTTGGTCGGGCTACTCCGTTGAGGCACAGCGTTCCTGCTCGGCGTATTACATGCTAATGTTAGCGGCGCTAGGCGGGGCACTGTTCACGACCTGGCCCGCTGGCGTTTATTATTCTTTCAGCGCGACAAAAAAATCAGGCCGTTGAGGTCGCTGGATACCAGGAATTGACACATGCTCCCCTTTATACGCTCTGCTTTATGCACACCCTTACTCGTAGCCACCACGCTTTCACTTAGCCTGGCTGCCCAAGCGGAAACCCGCGTTACCTATAAGTCGGCAACGGCGGGAACGGCTTATTATCAGATGGGCGTCGAGTTATCAGAAGCCATTCGCCAAGGCACGGATGACGCTATTATTCTTACCCTGGAAGAGAGCCAAGGCTCGGTGCAAAACGTGATGGAAGTCATGGCGCGCCAGGGTAACTATGTTTTTACCACACCGCCTGCATTGGTTGACCAGGCCATGGCGGGTGAAGGACCTTTTGCTGAACGTCAGAACCCACGTTTTCAGGAGATCCGCGGCCTGTTTCCCATTCCAGCGATTACCATGCACTTCATCCTGGGCGAGGATAAAGGTGTCGTGGGTATTGAGGAACTTGAAGATAAACATATCCTGATTGGCCGGGGCACGTTCGGCGCACGTGAAGCCGCGCGTTACTTGGCGCTGTTTGGATTGGAAGAGAGCGTACAGGTTGCCGATGCTGCCTTGGGCAGCGGCCCCGACGCGTTAAAAAATGGGCAGATTGACGGCTTTGTAACCGCAAGCTCTTACCCAACGCCCAATATTATCGAAGTGGCTGCGGGCATGCCGATTGCGATGGTGAGTCTCACTGACGAGCAGATCGACATGACCGGCGCGCCGCGTCAGGTAATTCCTGGCGGCACCTACCCAGGTATTGATGAGGACGTACAAACCACGTCGCTGCCGGTCATGGCGTATACCACATCACAAATGGATGACGAAACCGCGTATACGTTGACCAAAACCTTCTGGGAACGCCGTGATGCCATGGCCGAAGAGACCGCGTGGTGGGGCGGTATTACCCCGGAACAGCTCGAAAATATGGCAGGTATGCTGCACCCCGGCGCTCTGCGCTATTACGAGGAAGCCGGCATCGACGTTCCCGAATCGCTGCGTTAATTCTCTCCCAGGCAGTGCCGACGCCACGAGGCCCGCTTCGTGGCGTCGCTATTTGTTGTTGACTCGTTTCTGATAGGCATAGGGCATGACACTTTTTCAACTTCGACGCTAGACGACGAGGCGCCCGCTGTGCGTGGCTGGGTAGCGCTGGGCACCTTAAGCGTGGTTTTCCACATGGGGCTTATCTTTTATGGGTTAACGCCTGCGTTAATTAGTCGACCGCTGCATATGGCATTACTGCTGCCCTGGGTGCTGATATTTATGGCCAAAACGCCTTGGCAGCGGGCGAGCGGCTGGGTACTGACACTACTGGGTGTGGCGGCCTGTGGCTATATCGCCCTTAACGAAGCATCACTGGCCAACCAGTACGGTTTTATCGATAGCCATCTGCAGATGGGAATTGGGCTTTTTTTGATCGCTCTGGCGCTTGAAGCGGCGCGTCGTGCTATTGGCTGGCCCTTACCGTTGGTTGCGTTGCTCGCTTTGCTGTATGGCGCTTTTGGACAGTATGTGCCCGGCACGTTTGGTCACCCAGGTATTCCCCTGCCAAGCATGGTGGGCTCGCTGACCATTGCCGAAGGCGGGCTGTGGGGGTCGCTTACTGGTGTCAGTGTGGGCGTCGTCGCGATTTTCGTTATTTTTGGCGCGGTGCTTAACGCGGGCGAGGCAGGCCAAGGGTTTATGAATCTGGCAAGTGCTGTGGCGGGCCGATTAACCGGTGGCGCGGCGAAAGTCTCGGTGATCTCTTCGGCGCTGATGGGGTCCATTTCCGGGTCGGCCTCCGCCAATGTGGCGTCTACCGGGGCCATTACCATTCCTTCCATGGTGCGTTTGCGTTATCCGAAATCCCTGGCAGGGGCGGTGGAAGCCGTGGCCTCCTCGGGTGGGCAAATCATGCCGCCCTTGATGGGAGCGGGGGCTTTCGTCATGGTGGAGCTCACTGGAACCCCCTACACACAGATTATGGCGGCGGCTGTTTTACCGGCGTTTCTTTACTTTCTAACGGTCTGGATGGGGATTAATGCTTACGCGACTCGGCATGATTTGCAGCCTTTGGATAAAAGCGATCAGCCCAGCCGTAAAGAGGTGTTGATTACCTCACTGTTTTTTGCGGTCCCGTTTGTGTTGCTACTGGCGTGTATTTTTATCAGCGGATACACCCCCTCAGTATGCGGCGAGCATTGCCATTTTCGCCAGTTTGGCCCTGCTGTTTTTTAACGTCACACTGCGTTTTTCTCTTTCCGGTTTTATAGCCCGGTTTATGCTTGCCATGGTGACCGCTGGGCGGCAGATTGCGATGATTGGCGCGATTATTATTTGCGCCTCGCTGGTGATAGGCGTGCTTTCGCTGACCGGGCTTGGGGTGAAAATTACCTCCGGTATCCTGTCGCTTTCCAACGATATGCTGTGGCCGGCGCTGTTGCTGACGGCACTGGCGTGTTTGATTCTGGGCATGGAAGTCCCCACCACGGCCGCTTATGTCATCTGTGTCTCAGTGGCGGGACCTGCACTGACATCGCTGGGGCTTGAGCCGCTCCTCGCGCACCTATTTGTCTTCTGGTATGCGCTACTGTCGACGATTACACCGCCGGTGTGTGGTGGTGTCTTTATCGCGGCGGGCATGGTGGGAGAGAACTGGCTTAAGGTAGCGCTGAAGGCCATGGCGCTGGGCATCGGGCTTTATATCATTCCGCTAGCAATGGTCGCTAACCCTGACATGATTCGGCTTGCCTTTGACCCCGCTGGTGCGCTGTTCGATACCGCCAAGGTGGCCGTAGGCTTGGGGGCGATCTCCTTTGGCATCATTGCCCATAAAGCGCTCTGGCTGCGCCTGGCGCTTGTGGTGGTGGGCGCGCTGATTATCTTCGCACACTAGCTTGCCGGGTTCGTCGCTGCCAATGTGCGCTATAAATGCAGCGGCGAATCTTCATTCAGCGCTTCGGTGGCGTAGATAACCCAGCTATCAATGGCCGGTCCTAGCGAGCGTACCAAGGTTAGCGTGTCAGGTGCCTGGGCCAATGCTTCTTCTGCACAAATGCCGGCTTGATAACGACCTTCGATTAATCCATTGGCAACGTCGACGGTTGTCGGTGCCTCAATGATCGTCTTGAACGCGCTTAAATCAGTGTAGTAACGCGTGGCAGGCTGAAGCGCGATGTGTTCTGGTTCGGAAGCATCACGACGGGCGAGCAGCGCCAGCGGCTTACTGCCCGCAATAAACGTATCGACTGGAAAGGCGCGATGCATATAGCGACCTACGCAGTCGGCATGGCTGAAGTGGGCCGTACATTGCAGTACATGGGTTAGTTCTCCGGCCAGCAGTGCCTCGAAAGCCGCCTCAAACGTGTCGAAGAAAATACATTGGCCGCCATGCGCTGCCCGACCACTGAGATAGCGCTCAGCGACCAGCGCATGATTGTTGCCTTCAGGCCCCAGAGTACCAAGAATCATTGTGCTTCCTTATGCCGTTAACGCCGTATGGTCGAGCGCAAGCCGTTGTCGTAAAAAGCCTAACTAATCACTGTAAAACTGGCCGTTAAATACGCTATATATCCTACCAGGAGCAATAACCCCTCACCACGTGATAAACGTAGGCCGGTATAGAGGAAAGCAATCAGCAGCGCAGAGGCGCCCAGCATTACCCACTGGTCAAAGGATGCCATGCGCTCAACAAGCGGTAGCGGCTGAAGAAAGGCGGAGACGCCCAGTATGCCGAGTAAATTAAAGATATTGCTGCCCAGAATGTTGCCCACTGCCACATCGGCATGACGCCGCAGCGCCGCGATCACCGATACCGCGAGCTCAGGTAGTGAGGTGCCGATCGCCACGATGGTAAGCCCGATAACCGCTTCTGAAATCCCCAGCGCCTGAGCAATGCCGACGGCGCCATAAAGCAGCAATTGGGAGCCGCCGATCAGTAGAGCCAACCCGCCGATTAAAGCCACCACGATAAACAGCGTGCTGCTGGGCAGTTGGGTCACTTCCTCTGCCTCGGCCGTGTGTAGCTCGGCAGAAGGGGAGTGCTGGCCGCTTTCGCTGCGGTAGGCCCATACCAGATAAGCCGCCAGGCTTGCGAGTAGCACTGCTGCATCGAAACGCCCCAGGCTGCCGTTAAACGCTAAAAGAATAAACAGCCCAGTGGCGAGCATCATTACCAACCCATCGCGCTTAAGCGCTTGGGGCTGGGTGGTCAGCGGGCAGATAAGTGCACAAAGGCCCAGAATCAACAGGATATTGCCGATATTGCTGCCGACCACATTGCCAATCGCAATGTCGGGCTGCTGGTTCATGGCGGCATGGATCGAGACCACCAGTTCAGGCGATGAGGTACCAAAGCCGACAATCACCAATCCGGTAAACAGCGGTGATACGCCCAGCCGTTTGGCCCCGGCGACGGCGCCGCGAATCAATCCTTCGCCACCTAGCGTTAAAAGCACAATACCGGCTAATAAACTCAGTCCATAAAGCAGCATAAAGGGCCTCTCATGTAGTCTAAGCGCTTATTGTTAGTGACTATAAGCGTAAACTCGGTACGTGGCGAGACACATTATTTTTCAGCCATAGGGGGTTAAAATATTCGCTAAGGGTCAGCTAGTGAAGGGGCGTATCGGACGTTACTTGCTTGAGCCAACGCTGCTTTGCATGGTTTCTAAGGTTCTGAATTTTATCCGTTTCATCTACAATATCCTGCCCCAAAATCGTTTCGATAACGTCTTCAAGGGTAATAATGCCAAGCCATGTCCCATGTTCATCATGGATCACACGCATATGGTGGCGGCTGGTTAGCATGTCGGTAAATACCTGCTCAACGCTTGCGCTATCGGCGATGGTCCCCATTGGGTGCATCAACGTTTGCATGGTTTGGCCAGGCTCGGCGTGATAAACATCAAGCTTATGTACATAGCCTAACGCCTGCTCGTTTGCATCCATCACAGGGTAGCGCGTAAAAGAGAGCTTGCCGAAGCGCTCATCGAAAGCGCTCACCGTCATTTCTGGGGTGACCGTTTCACTGACGGCGCGTGGTGTCATCGCCTTGGTCACCGGAATCTCATGCAGATTAAGGATATTAGTGATCGTGCGTGTTTCATCATTATCCATCACTTTTTCCTCCAGGCCTGCGCGCGCTAATACTTTTATTTCACTGCGCACATCAATGCCTTCATCCGCCTCACCCAGCCGTTGAGTAATCATTTTTGATAGCCAGATAAAGGGCATTAACACCACCATTAAGGTATTTAAAATAGGAGGTAGAAAAGGAGCCAAACGGCGCCAGTAGTTGGCACCTAGCGTTTTAGGGATAATTTCTGAAAATACCAGGATGAGGATTGTCATAACTGCCGAGGCAACAGCGACATACACATCCCCAAATATAGCGGCTACCTGGGCGCCTATCCCCGTTGCGCCCGCCGTATTGGCGATGGTGTTAAGCGTTAAAATAGCCGCAAGCGGGCGGTCGATGTTGGCTTTTAACGTATCAAGTGCTTTATGTAATTTAGGGCGCTCTTCTTTAAGCTGAGCAATATAGCTTGGTGTAATCGACAGTAATGAGGCTTCAAGTATCGAACAAAGGAAAGAAGCGGAGATAGTTAAAATAACAATGATTGTTAAGAGCACCATATATAATGTCTCGCCAGATAAAGAGAGCGTTAAGCTCTTTATAGTTAAGCTATTTTGACTGTCAATAAAATGGCGCCGACTTCTAATTTATGTTGTTTTAATAAAAGCTATATAATGTATAACCTCTTCGAAAATAATTTCTACTTCGACCAAGTTTGGCGACTGGTTGGCTAGTGATAATGGCTCCGTTGTGCTTGTTGGATCTGGCATGGCCGGTACGATGATGGTCGACCCGCTTGCCGCCAAGAACCGTTAGGTGCTTTAACGCTTCAGGCCAACATGCTTTGTTTGATTGATGTTATGTTATAATGTATCTTTTGTGATGATTTAAGAACCATTCATTCTCTGAAAAAGGAAGTCTGAAAAATGCCATTACTTTCATCAAAAGCACTCAGCGGATTAGCCATCAGCTTGCTGGCATTGGCGGGTATTCAGCCGGTGGTTGCAGATGACAAGCATGAACACCACGACCATGATCACTCCCGTGGTCATTCGCACGACCACAGTAGTGATATTTATTCCGGGCATTTCAGTGATGACCAAGTAGCGGACCGTCCACTTTCCGACTGGGAAGGTGATTGGCAGTCCGTTTATCCTTATCTAGAGGATGGCACGCTGGATGAGGTGTTTGCTCATAAAGCCGAGCATGGCGATAAAACGGCTGAAGAGCACAAGGAGTACTACGACACTGGTTACCAAACAGCGGTTGACCGCATCGTTATTGAAGGCAATAACGTCACTTTTTATGAAGACGGCGAAGAGAGCACGGGCGAGTATCAATATGACGGCTACGAGATTTTAACCTACGACGCAGGCAATCGTGGCGTGAGGTTTATTTTCGAGTTAGAGGGTGAGAGCGCTGAAAATCTTCCTCAGTACATTCAATTCAGCGACCACGATATCTACCCAACCGACGCGCACCACTTTCACCTCTATTGGGGCGATGATCGCGAAGCACTGTTGGAAGAAGTCTCTCACTGGCCGACCTACTATCCATCCGATTTAGACGGTAATGAAATCGCTGAAGAAATGACCGCTCATTAAGGTCGAGCCACCTTTTTTTATAGCTAGTTGATGGGCGCCAGCAGAAATGCTGGCGTTTTGCCGTTATGGGCGAATGAAAAAGAGGCTAATCTGTAAGGCAGGTAGCGTTCTTGCTACCACGTTGGCTTTATTCACCAAATAGGTACGACGATGCGACTACTTTCACGATGGGCAGGTATGGGGCTTTTGATCTTCAGCGGCTTGGTAAGCGCTAATGAAGAGTGTGCTAGCCCTGAAACCCAAGCGGAAATGACGCAGTGTTCAGCGAAAACGTATCAAGCGGCTGATGATGAGCTTAATGAGGCTTATCAGGCGTTGATTGGAAGGCTTGAGAATAATGATTTATCGCTTGAGAAGCTCAGAGTGGCCCAGCGCAAGTGGATTGATTTTCGTGACGCCGAATGTGCGTTCGAGAGTCGCGCGGTCGAAGGGGGAAGCGCCCAGCCCATGGTGCGTAATGGCTGCCTTGAAGCGCTCACCAAAGCACGTACGCAAAGCCTGCAAGAGCATGCCAGCTGCGAAGAGGGCGACCTTAGCTGTGTAAGGTAGCTAATACAAAGGCTGCCTTTAGAAACAAAAAAAGCACCGCTAGGTGCTTGATTTGTAGGGGTGTCTGGTGGAGGCGGCGGGAATTGAACCCGCGTCCGCCAGCACGCGCCTATTGGCTCTACATGCTTAGATTTCGTCATTTGTTTTAACGCCACTGACTCCGACGATCAGGATTCAGCAACGCGAGCCTTCTAAAGTTTAACGCTTGGCGAGAAGACACCACCAAACGCGGTCCTATCAGCTTTAGCTCGTATCCCCTCAATGATGAATAGGCACATCACCTTGGGGCCAGACAAGAAGCTAACAGTTTAAGCTGCTAGCGCGCCTTGAGCGTAGTTTTCGTCATTTGCGACTATTTTTTCGTGATGTGGGATTTACGAGATACATCACGCTCTCGGCATGCACCGCAAGGGTTGTCACCGGCGTCGAAACCATGTCGCCCCCTTATTTCAGATGAGCATTCTAACGTGCTCACACCTGATTGACCAGTTAAGCCTTGTTATGTTCCCGCATAATTCGTCCTTTTTGACGGCTCCAGTCACGATCTTTTTCTGTCGCCCGCTTGTCATGCAGCTGTTTACCGGTCACCAACGCCAATTCGCACTTCACTTTATTGCGCTTCCAATAGAGCTTGAGCGGCACGCAGGTGTGGCCCTTGTCTTGGGTAATCGAAAAGATTTTGGCGATTTCTTTACGATGCAGCAGTAGTTTGCGCGTGCGCGTAGGGTCGGCAATTTCATGAGTGCTTGCTGTATTAAGCGGCATGATGTGGCTGCCAAGCAGGAATGCCTCGCCGTTACGCACCAGAATGTAGGTGTCGGTAAGCTGAGCTTTACCCGCTCGCAGGCTTTTGACTTCCCAGCCGGCGAGTGCCAAACCCGCTTCAAAGGTCTCATCGATATGGTATTCGAATCTTGCCTTCTTGTTCTGGGCAATAACGCTGCTGCCGGGGCCCTTGCTGTTACCTTTCTTAGTGGCCATGAAACCTCATCTATAATCTGTCGGTGGCACCCCCTTCGTTATATGGGGAGGCGTGATACCATTCAAGGTCTGAATAAATGTTTCCCATGATACGCTTTGGGCACTGTGAAGTCAGCGGAGAGGTCAATGCCAACCGTCAATCGTTCCGCCCTGGTGCGGCACACCCCCCAGCAAATGTTCGATCTGGTCAACGATTTCGAACACTATCCCGAGTTTTTACCAGGCTGTCGTCAGGCGCGTCTGGTAGAGCGTGACGCCACCCATTTAATTGGGGAAATGACGCTGGGCCGTGCGGGGATAGAGCAAACGATCACTACACGTAACGACCTGTTTGCCCCCGAGCAAATCGAGATGTCGCTGGTAAAAGGGCCATTTAAGCGCTTGAAAGGCCACTGGCGGTTCACTCCGATGGGAGATAATGCTTGCAAGGTGAGTCTGGAAATGGAATTTGAGTTTGCCAGTCGCCTGCTCAGCATGGCCTTTGGTCGATTGTTCCAGCAAATAGCCGGTCAATTGGTAGACGCTTTCACTAAGCGCGCTGACGAGCTGTATGGACGGTGATCGCCTTCAGGTAGAGGTCGCCTTCGCATTGCCTGCCAAACAGCGCCTAGTGGCGCTGGAAGTACCTGAGGGCACCACTGCCCGGCAGGCGGTAGCGCTTGCTAACCTGCCTCAACTGTTTCCGGAATTGCCCGAAGACACGTTCAACAAGGCGCCGCTGGGTATTTTTGGCAAAGCGCTACGCAACCCCGAGACGCAAACATTGCGCACCGGTGATCGTGTCGAAGTATATCGCCCGCTTGAGATCGACCCTAAAGCCGCCCGCCTGGAACGTGCCAAACGCCAAGCAAGCGGCCAGTAACGTTGTTACTCAGCGCGCAATACGGGCTGAGGTGCGGGTGCTGTCTCCGGTGTTTGCGTGCTTATATTCTCTTGGGGAAGAGTATTCAGCGGGTCAGCGCCTTCAACGGCAGGCCCCAGACTGGAGTCGGTGCTTAGCGGAAGATCGGTGGAAAAATCGCCCTGCTGCTGAACGTTGGCTAAGCGGCCCATCGGGTCAAAAGTAAGTGTGACGCGTCGCTGTACAACGCCACCGTACGCTTCGTCCAATCGATAGACGTAATCCCACTGGCTTGAATCAAACGGGGCTTCCAACAAAGGGCGGCCCATAACGTAGGTGACCTGCTCCTGCGTCATGCCCGGCTGAAGCTGGCTAACCATTTCTTCGGTTACCAGGTTGCCTTGTGGGATGTCACGTTTGTAAACACCGACGTAACTACAGCCACTTACAACAGTAAGGGCAACGGAAAGCGTAATGATGCGAGTCAATTTTTGCATTTGGACCTGTTCTTCACTATCGTGGTTTCGGTCGATCATACCCGACCTAACCTGTTACTGCGAAGAGCAACCATGGCCGATCAGAACCATGAACTGCGCAAAGCCGGGCTGAAAGTGACCCTGCCGCGCGTCAAGATCCTTCAGATTCTCGAAAATGCTTCGGGTCAACACCACCTTAGCGCAGAAGAAGTGTATAAAACACTGATTGATGCGGGCGAGGATGTTGGCTTGGCAACCGTTTACCGCGTGCTGACGCAATTTGAATCAGCAGGTTTGGTAATTCGTCATAATTTTGACGGTGGCCACGCTGTCTTTGAGATGACGCAAGAAGACCATCACGACCATATGGTGTGTTTGGAAAGTGGTGAAATCATCGAGTTTCTTGATGACATCATTGAACGACGCCAGCAAGAAATTGCAGAAGAGCACGGCTACGAGCTTGTCGATCACGCTCTGGTACTTTACGTACGCCCTCGCGGGTCGGACGTAACGCGCCAGGTTAACGTGTCGATCAATAAAAAATAGGGTTTCCCGCAAACCTGTTTTGGCCGCGACGAACCCCCCATGCCGCTCCTTGTTACAGGGAGCAGCATGGGGGTGTTTTGCGTGCCGTTAATGAAAGCGTGATTTGAGAAAGCTCTTAATGAGGCAGGCGCTGGCTGGCATGCAGCATTTCCTGGGCATGAGCCAGTGTTTGGTCAGAGAGCGTGACCCCGCCCAGCATGCGCGCAAGCTCGCTGATGCGCCCCCGCTCGTCCAGCAAGGCCATATAGGTACGCGTAGAATCTCGCTTGGCACGCTTTTCAATATGCAGGTGCTGGTGCGCCTGTGCGGCCACCTGGGGCAGGTGCGTCACGGTCATTACCTGGCCGTTCTGTCCTAACTTGCGCAATAACTGGCCGACAATTTCCGCCGTGGCGCCTGAAATACCCACATCCACCTCGTCAAACACCAGGCTTGGGATCGTCGAATGCGAGGCGGCCACCACCTGAATCGCCAGGCTGATACGCGAAAGCTCACCCCCGGAGGCAACTTTGGCGAGCGGGCGAGCAGGCTGGCCTGGATTGGCGCTGATCAAAAACTGTACGCTATCCAGCCCTTCAGGCGTGGGTGTTTCACGCGAAGCAACGGCCACTTCAAAGCGTGCCTTCCCCATGGCCAGAAAGGCCAGCTGCTGCTGAACTTCTTTACCCAGCCGTAGGGCAGCTTTTTGACGGGTATCGCTGATTTTCTTGGCTTCGCTGCGGTAGCGCTCACGGTACTCGGCGACCTGACCGCTCAGCGCTTCAAGGTCTTCATCGCTGGTTTCAAGCTGCGCCACTTCACGTTGAAGCGCGCTATGCAGGGCGCATATTTCTTCAGGCGCGACATGATGCTTGCGCGCAATGCGGTGTATGTCAGTCAAACGCTCTTCCACCCACATCAGGCGCTCTGGGTCGAGCTCGGTGCTGCTGGCAAAGTGCTGCAACTCGCTTGCGGCCTCTTCCACCTGAATGCGCGCATCGCTGAGCATGGCGAGCGTATTAGCAAGCGTGCCCTTATCGCTGCCCGGCAGGGCGCTTAAGTGTGCATAAGCTTGATTAAGAAGCGACAGCGCGCCGCCTTCATCGCTGGCGCAGCAGTCGGCAGCCAACTGGGTTTCACGCAGCGTCTCTTCGGCATGCGCAAGGGTCAGTTGCTCCTCTTCAAGCGTCTGTAGTTCGCCTTCACCCAGGCCAAGCTGGTCCAGCTCTTCAACCTGGTAGCGCAGCAGTTGGCGCTTGGCTTCTACTTCACTACCTTCTTCACTGAGCTTTTTAAGCCGTCGTCGCGCATTGCGCCATTCGTGGAAGGTTTCTGCCAGTTGCTGGCGAGCCTCCCGTAGCCCGGCATAATCATCCAGCAGGGCCAGGTGCACCTCTTCACGCATTAACGCTTGATGAGCATGCTGGCCATGAATTTGAATGAGCTGCTCGCCAAGCGATTTTAAGTCCGTGATGGTCGCTGGCTGGCCGTTAATCCACGCTTTTGAACGCCCACTGGCGGTCACTACACGGCGCAGCAGGCATTCGTCGGTGGGGAGCTCGCGGGCTGTGAGCCACTCGACGGCGGCGGGCAGGTGTTGAATGTCGAAACGCGCTGATAGGTCGGTGCGCTCGCAGCCGTGGCGTACGCTGCCAGCATCGGCACGCTCACCAAGGCACAGGCCCAGCGCGCCTAGAAGAATGGATTTGCCTGCACCTGTTTCCCCCGTGATGGCCGTCATACCGTGGGTTAGGTCAAGCTCAAGGCGGTCGACAATCGCGTAATCTTGAATCGCTAGCTGAGTAAGCATGATGCCTCCTGAGGCGGTGCGACACAGAAGCTGGATACTTATCCAATAAATGTTGTTTTATACAGTAGTCGATAACTGACTTCAATGCTCCTCTTGAGATGGCTTTTATGGCCCCCATATAGCCTCTATACGTGTTTAGGGCTGTTTTAAAACTGATTTATTGATTATTTTTTATGAGCAGTGTTGGGCAGATAAAGCCCGAACCCCTTTTGAGGAGCATGGCATGGCAAAAGAACCGCAAACTCCATTAGATGACGAACTCGCTCGCCAAGAGCGGGAAGCCGATATGAGGGACCAGGAGTCTGAAGAGCGCTTGATTGATGGGGAGCTGGAAGGCCTGATTAACGACGAAGCGCCGCTTGAAGGCAGCTTCGCCGACCCCGAGGCCGACGTACTAGCCGCTCAGGTAAATGAGCTGGAGCAAAACCTGGCAGAAGCCAAGGACCAGGCGTTGCGCGCTGCCGCTGAAGCTCAGAATGTTCGCCGCCGTGCCGAGCAGGAAGCGGACAAGGCACGTAAGTTTGCCTTGGAAAAATTTGTAAAAGAGCTGCTGCCTGTGGTGGATAGCCTGGAAAAAGCGCTTGAATCCATGCAGGACGGCGCCTCTGAGGCGCACCGCGAGGGCGTTTCCATGACGCTCAATATGCAGCTGGGGGTGCTCAATAAATTTGGTGTTGAAAGCATTGAGCCCCAAGGCGAGCCCTTTGACCCCCAAGTGCACGAAGCCATGGCGATGGTGCCGAACCCCGAGCTTGAACCCAATACCGTAATGGAAGTGATGCAGAAAGGTTACCTGCTCAATGGGCGTTTGGTTCGCCCAGCGATGGTTGTGGTCAGCCAGAAGGCAAATTAAGCCGATTAGTGACGCAAAGTGTAAAAAAACCCTTGAAAAGTCACTGGCGGCCCCCAGATAAAGGCCAACCACGCGGGAAATCCCGCACACGTTTTAAGTATTGATACAACTGAATTCGAGGTTTTTGCTATGGGACGCATTATTGGTATTGACCTGGGTACTACCAACTCTTGTGTGGCAGTACTTGATGGCGACAGTGCTAAAGTTATCGAAAATGCTGAAGGTGGCCGTACCACGCCTTCGATCATCGCTTACACCGATGACGGCGAAACCCTGGTAGGCCAGGCAGCCAAGCGCCAAGCCGTTACCAACCCGGAAAACACGCTTTACGCCATCAAGCGTCTGATCGGCCGTCGCTTTAAAGACGACGTTGTTCAAAAAGACATCAAGATGGTGCCCTACAAGATCGCTGAAGCTGATAACGGCGATGCATGGGTAGAAGTAAAAGGTAAAAAAATGGCGCCGCCGCAAGTAAGTGCGGAAGTGCTGAAGAAAATGAAGAAAACCGCCGAAGATTACCTCGGTGAAGCGGTAACGGAAGCGGTTATCACCGTACCGGCTTACTTCAACGACAGCCAGCGCCAGGCCACTAAGGATGCAGGCCGCATCGCGGGGCTGGACGTTAAGCGTATTATCAACGAGCCGACCGCAGCAGCACTCGCCTACGGTATGGACAAGTCACGCGGTGACAAAACCATCGCCGTTTATGACTTGGGTGGCGGTACGTTCGATATCTCGATCATCGAAATTGCCGACGTTGAAGGCGAAACCCAGTTTGAAGTACTCGCCACCAACGGCGACACCTTCCTGGGCGGCGAAGATTTCGACTTGGCGCTGATCAACTACCTGGTTGACCAGTTCAAGTCTGACAGCGGTATTGATCTGTCGGGTGACAACCTGGCCATGCAGCGTCTGAAAGAAGCCGCTGAAAAAGCCAAAATTGAACTTTCAAGCGCCCAGCAGACCGACGTTAACCTGCCCTATATCACGGCTGACAACACTGGCCCGAAACACCTTAACGTTAAGGTGACTCGTGCCAAGCTGGAATCGCTGGTAGAAGAGCTGGTTCAGCGTTCACTTGAGCCCTGCAAAATGGCGCTGAAAGATGCGGGTCTGTCTGCGTCTGAAATCGACGAAGTGATCCTGGTCGGTGGCCAGACACGTATGCCGATGGTGCAGAAGAAAGCCGCTGATTTCTTCGGTAAAGAAGCGCGTAAAGACGTTAACCCTGACGAAGCGGTTGCCGTAGGTGCAGCGATTCAAGGTGGCGTTCTGGGCGGCGACGTGAAAGACGTACTGCTGCTGGACGTAACCCCGCTGACTCTGGGTATCGAAACGATGGGTGGCGTGATGACGCCGTTAATCGACAAGAACACCACCATCCCGACGAAGAAGACGCAAACCTTCTCCACGGCGGATGACAACCAGACGGCCGTGACCATTCACGTCGTTCAAGGTGAGCGTAAGCAAGTGACTCAGAACAAGTCGCTCGGTCGTTTCGACTTGTCTGATATTCCGCCTGCACCGCGCGGTGTTCCGCAGATCGAAGTGGCGTTTGACCTGGATGCCAACGGTATTTTGAACGTTTCTGCCAAAGACAAGGCGACCGGTAAAGAGCAGTCGATTGTCATTAAAGCGTCCAGCGGTCTGACGGATGAAGAGATCGATCAAATGGTACGCGACGCTGAAGCCCACGCTGACGAAGATAAAAAATTCGAAGCGTTGGTACAGCTGCGTAACCAGGCCGATGGCATGATCCACGCAACGCGCAAAACCGTGCAAGAAGCGGGCGACAAAGCGACGGATGATGAGAAACAGGCTATCGAAACCGCCATCAGCGAGCTGGAAGAAGCCGTCAAGACTGACGACACGGACAACATCCAGAAGAAACTGGATGCACTGACCGAAGCGTCTGGTCAGCTGGCGCAGAAGATGTACGCCGAACAGGCGGAAGCTGCTCAGCAGGCGGGTGAAGGTGCTGAAGATGCTAGCACCAAGCAGGAAGATGACGTGGTTGACGCCGAGTACGAAGAAGTCAACGACGATAAAAAGCAGTCGTAACATCCTCTTTCTACCAAGGAAGAAGGTAACGCGGGAGGAGACTCCCGCGTTGCTGTTTCCGCGGTCAAGACGCCTAATCAAGAGCATAGTTAACCAGGAGGCGTAGGACCCATGTCCAAACGCGATTATTACGAAGTCCTGGGTGTCGATAAAGGGGCCGATCAGAAAGAGATCAAAAAGGCCTACCGCCGCCTGGCGCAAAAATTCCACCCTGATCGAAACCCGGACGATGATACTGCCTCGGAAAAATTCCGCGAAGTGTCAGAAGCTTACGAAGTGCTTAGCGATGGCGAAAAACGTGCGGCGTACGACCAGTTTGGTCATGCCGGTGTTGATGGCCAAGGCGGTGGCTTTGGCGGCGGCGGTTTCGGTGGCGGTGGCGCGGGTGACTTTAGCGACATCTTCGGCGATGTGTTTGGTGATATTTTCGGTGGCGGGGGCGGCGGCCGCCGTCGTGGTCCTAACGCGCCCGCACGTGGCTCCGACCTTCGCTACAACCTGGAGTTGGACCTTGAGAGTGCGGTAGCCGGTACCACTGTCGACATCCGCGTGCCACGCCACATTGAGTGTGACCGCTGTGATGGCGACGGCGCTGAGCCAGGCTCTTCCAAGGAAACCTGCCCCACGTGTCATGGCCACGGCCAAGTGCGTATGCAGCAGGGCTTTTTCGCGGTACAGCAAACCTGCCCAACCTGTCACGGTAGCGGCCAGCACATCAAAGTGCCGTGCCACAAATGTAACGGCGAAGGCCGTGTGCGTGAAACGCGTACGCTCTCTGTGAAGATTCCGCCGGGTGTTGATACCGGTGATCGCATTCGTCTGAACGGCGAAGGCGAAAGCGGCGTTAATGGTGGCCCAGCGGGCGATCTTTACGTTCAGGTTTCTATCAAAGCGCACCATATCTTCCAGCGCGATGGTAAAAACCTGCACTGCGACGTACCGATCAACTTCGTCGATGCAGCGCTGGGTGGCGAGCTTGAAGTACCCACGCTGGATGGCCGTGTGAAGCTGAAGATTCCGCCGGAGACGCAAACCGGCAAACTCTTCCGTCTGCGCGGCAAAGGTGTCAAACCAGTACGCGGTGGTGCGCCGGGCGACCTGCTCTGTAAAGTCGTTATCGAAACCCCGGTCAACCTGGGTGAAGAGCAGCGCGATTTGCTGCGTAAATTCCAGGAAAGTCTGGAAGGCAGCAATAGCCACTCACCCAAGAAAACTGGCTTCTTCGACAGCGTGAAGAAGTTCTTTGAAGAGATGAAGCCCTGATTTTGGTGTGACTGCCCTAACGTAATTGTACAATGTTAGGTTCCGCAGACCCTCGGCCCAGGCCGGGGGTTTTTGACGTTTAAGGAACATAAAGCGTAATGGATAGCTTGCAGGACAAGCCCACGTTGGGCATTTGGCTCAGAATCCTTTCCGGTCTGCTGTTTACCGGCATGCTGGTATGTATTAAAGCGGTGAGTGATGAAGTGCCGGTGGGGCAGTCGGTGTTTTTCCGCTCGTTGTTTGCGCTGTTGCCGATTATGGTTTTTCTGATGATTCGTCGGGAATTCCCGGGAGGGCTGGCGACGCGTCGTCCGTTGGGCCATGCGTTGCGTTCAGGGTTGGGGGCGGCGGCAATGTTTGCCTCGTTTGCGGCGGTCGCTTTGCTGCCCGTTGCCGAGGCAACGCTGTTGGCTCAGCTGACGCCGGTGTTTATGGCGGTGGGCGGGGTGCTGTTACTGGGTGAGCGGTTTTCGTATTATCGCGCGGGGGCCATTTTGCTGGCGCTTGCCGGTATGGCGGTGCTGGTGCTGCCTGGCCTTAATGCTAGTTCTGAAAGTGGCCTGATGACCGGCTATACGTTGGGCGCGCTAAGCGCACTTTTAACGGCGGGGGCGCTGCTTACCGTTAGGCGCATTTCACGTACTGAAACGGCGGCTTCTATCGCCTTTTACTTTATTTTGGTGTCTGCGCTTGCGGGGCTGGCCACGCTACCTTTGGGGTGGGCGGCGCTGGATACAAAGGCCCTTTGGCTGTTGGTGCTCTCGGGGCTGTTTGGTGGCGCGGCGCATATTGCCATGACGCTGGCGCTTCGCTATGCCGAGGCATCGCGGCTTGCACCGTTTGAGTACATTGCGCTGATTTGGCCAGTAGCGGCCGACTGGGTGTTGTTCGGTATTCCGGTATCGAGTAATTTCTTGCTGGCGCTTCCCTTGATGCTCAGTGGGGTGGCGCTCGCCGCCCTGGAAGGGCGGCGGTTTAGACAGCTTCTTCGACGATAAGCTGGGGGCGGCCTTTCGAGCATGGCTCGATACGTGCCGCCACCTTGTACACCTGGCGCAAAAGCTCAGGAGTAATGACCTCTTCTGTGGGGCCGCATGCGATCAGGCGACCGTTTTCAAGCACCATGGAAGCATCGGTAAAGCGCAGCGCATGGCCCAAATCGTGGAGCGCTACCAGAATCAGCATCTGGCGTTCATCTGCCAAGCGGCGTAAGACCGTTAGCAGGTTGATCTGGCGGTTAAGGTCCAGCGCCGAAGTAGGTTCATCCAGCATCAGAATCTCGGGCTCTTGTACCAGTGCCTGCGCCGCGCTGACCAACTGGCGTTGGCCGCCGCTTAAATCGCCAATGTCACGCTCGCCAAGTGCCGTAATATTAAGCTCTTCAAGTGCCCGGTCCACCTGGGCCAGATCCTCTGGCTGCACTTTCAGGCTGCGCCCTTGCATGCGTGCGAGCAGCACCGACTCATAAACCGTCAACACCGCTTTGGCGCCCGTGTCCTGAGGCATATAGGCCACTGGGCGCTCGGCGCTCGTATGGCGTATAGCGACGTCACCTTCGCCTTTCAGCAGGCCTAGAATACGCCTGAAAAGCGTCGATTTCCCGGCGGCGTTAGGGCCCAGCAGGGCGACGACTTGACCGCCTTGAAAGCAGGGCGTCGTGATATCTTCCAGAATTGAGCGGCGCCCGTAGCGGGCCGAAACGCGGGTTAGCTGTAGGGTTACCATGAAGCCTTCTTGTGGTTGAGCACCAGAAACAGGAAGAAGGGAATGCCCACCAGCGATGTGATAATACCGATGGGAATAATCGTGCCTGGAATAATAATCTTGGAGATCACCGAGCCCACCGAAAGAATCAGTGCACCGCAAAGTGCTGAACCCGGCAGGAAGAAGCGTTGGTCTTCACCGAGCAGGATGCGCGCAATATGCGGCCCCACCAGGCCGATAAAACCGATAGTGCCCACAAACGCCACGGCCACTGCGGCAAGCAGCGATACCAGCACCAGTACTTCCAAACGCAGCGCACGCGGGTTAACGCCCATGCTTTCGGCCTTGGCATCGCCCAGGCGCATGGCGGTAAGCGCCCAGCCGTGACGGGCAAGCAGCGGCATAACGGCGGCAAGAATGCCCAGCGCAATCCAGAACTTGGGCCATGTCGCTTTGGTTAAGCTGCCCATGGTCCAGAACACCACTGCCGAGACGGCTTCCTGGCTTGCAAAAAACTGGATCAGCGCCATTAGTGAGTTGAAGATAAACACCATGGCAATGCCGAGCAGTACGATGGTTTCCACCGTAACGCCGCGTTTAAGGCTCAGCGCGTGGATGAGAAATGCGGTGAACATGGCCATGATAAAGGCGTTGAGCGGCACCACGAACTCAATGGCGGCGGGTACAATCGCCACGCCGAAGGCTAGCCCAAGGGCGGCGCCAAAGCTCGCTCCGGCGGAAATGCCCAGCGTAAAGGGGCTGGCCAGCGGGTTGCTCAGGATGGTCTGCATCTGTGCGCCCGCTACCGAAAGGCTGGCGCCCACCACCAGGGCCATTAGCGCCACCGGCATGCGGATTTCCCAGAGAATGACACGTGCCTGCTGGCTGACGCTTTGGGGGGTCAGCAGAGCGGCGACCACTTCGCCCAGGCTGTAGCGGGCTGGCCCCAGCGCCAAATCAACACAGAGACTAAACAACAGCGCCACCACCAGCGCCAGAAGAATCATCTGGCGGCGGAATACCTGAGTGCGGTAGAAGGCGCGCCCCTGTGAGTAGCTGTCGGGGGCGATGGTCTCAGTCGTCATGGAGCGATACCCAGTAACCCGGCTCGTAATTAATAGGCAAGAAGCGGTCGTGAAGCTCCTGCAGGGTGGCTTCAGGGTCTAGATCTTCAAACAGTGATGGGTGCAGCCATTTGGCGAGCTGCTGAATGGCCACGAAGTAGTAGGGGCTGTTGTAGAACTGGTGCCAGATGGCGTGGAAGTTTCCATCTTCCACTGCCTGGATGCCGGTCATGGCGGTACGCGAGGTCAGCGCTTCAAGCTTGGCGTGAGCGGCTTGCATATCAGAGCCGGGCCCTACGCCTACCCAGGCACCGCCGGGTACGTAGGCGTCCCAATTACCGCCGGTCACAACAACGTGATCAGGGTTTGCAGCAATGATCTGCTCAGGATTCAGCGTGCCGAAACTGCCGGGAATGATGCTGTCGGCAATATTGATGCCGCCTGCCAGTGTCACGTACTCGCCGAAGTTGCCGGGCCCAAAGCTCATGCAGCACTCATCCGAGTAGCCACCCGCGCGGTCGATAAAGACGCTGGGGCGCTCGGGGTTCGCTTCGTTAATGACATCGGTCACCCGCGCCAGCTGCGCCTCAGCGAAGTCAATAAACTCCTCAGCTGCCGCTTCGTCGTTCATGACCTGGCCCATGATGCGCATGGAGGGGATGGTGTGCTCGATGGGGTCTTCACGAAAATCGACGTAGATGATCGGAATGCCCAATTGAGCAAGTTTGTCATCATAGGCGGCATCTTCGGTGGCGGCTTTGGCCTCAAGGTTCATAAAGACCACGTCAGGGTTAAGCGAGGCGGCCTGCTCAACGTCGAAGGTGCCGTCTTTAAAGCCGCCAAACGTTGGCAGAGCTTCAATTTCGGGAAAGCGTTCCGCGTAGCGGGCGTAGTTATCAGGGTCTGCTTGGAAAAAATCTTCGCGCCAGCCGACGATATGCGCAAACGGGGCCTCAGGCTCCAGTAGACCGAGCAAGTAGATCTGACGACCCTCTCCCAGGATAACACGCTCAGCGGGCGCCTCCAGTGTGACTTCACGGCCGGTAACATCGGTAACGGTAACAGGGTCTGCCGCTGCCGTAGTGCAGCTCACAACCGCTGCCGTACCTATCAGCGTTTTTAAAAGAGAGGACGTCATAAGCGTATTGATCACTTGTGGGTGGGTCGGTTGTCAGTGCGCCAGGCTGGAGCTGGTGTCAGCGCATAGCATCGAATATAAAGTTTTTGGGTATAATTCGCATTCTCATAGTGATGCATTATCATGGAATCCGATGTAGCTGTCGAGATGACATCTGTTACGGTGAGAACATTTTTCAGAGATGCTGAACACGCTGTTGCGCTATCAAGGCATTTAACTGTTTGGCGGCTATCCCTGTTACCCATAAGCTAGAGGTAACACCCTTTATCCAGTGGAGAATACTATGCCTTTATCACGTGCTGAAATTGCGACTGCATCAGGCGAGCGCATCATTAACCGGCTTTGCAAGCACTGGGCGCATAAGTTGGAGGTTGAGCACAGCCAGCAGGAGGGCAGGATTGTATTTCCTGACAAAGGCACCTGCTTGTTGCACGCAGAAGCTGACAAGTTGCTGGTGTCTATCGAAGCCCTGGAAGAGGAGCATCTGGATCAGTTGGAAGGCGTGGTGGAAAATCACCTTGTGCGCATGGCGAAAGACGAGGAACTGATTGTCGTTTGGCAAAACTGACGCTTTTAGAAGACATGCCTTTAGATGCTAGAGCGTTGAAAACCAGCGGCAAGGAAAGTCAGGCCGCCTGAAACACAAGCACAGCACTGCTTGAAGCGTCTGTTATAATCACCGCTTGGTTACTATTCAGTTTGATTCGACGTAATTGATCGCAAAATGCAGGAGTTCGCATGACCCGAGTTGCCATTGTAGGCGTGGCTGGCCGAATGGGCCGTACGCTGGTAAGCGCTATTGAACAGGATGCTGGCGCGACGCTCGCCGGTGGAATTGTCGAGCCAGGCAGCTCGTTGGCAGGTGCGGATATTGGTGAGTTAGCGGGCGTGGGCAAGCGCGGTGTTAGCGCAGTCGACTCCCTTGATGCAATCGTTAACGACTTCGATGTGCTGATCGACTTTACCGCGCCTCAGGTAACGCTGGCGAATCTGGCATTTTGTGCCAAGCACGATAAGCGCATGGTGATTGGCACCACGGGCATGAGCGATGATGAGCTGGCCCAGCTGGATAGCTACCGCGATAAAGTGGCGATGGTGTTCGCACCTAATATGAGCGTTGGGGTTAATCTCACGCTCAAGCTTCTGGAAACCGCCGCTAAAGCGCTGGGCGATGAAGGCTACGATATCGAGATTATCGAGTCGCATCACCGCCACAAGGTGGATGCGCCCTCCGGCACTGCGATTAAAATGGGCGAAGTGGTGGCCGATAGCCTCGGACGTACCTTAAAAGAGCACGGCGTGTTTGAGCGAGTAGGCCAGTGTGGTCCGCGTACCGATAAAGAGATTGGCTTTGCCACTGTACGTGCGGGCGATATCGTCGGCGAGCACACGGTGATGTTCGCCACCGAAGGCGAGCGCATCGAAATTACCCACAAGGCTTCCAGCCGCATGACGTTTGCCAAAGGGGCTGTACGTGCGGCGCGCTGGGTCGCAGGCCAAAAGCATGGCCGTTACGACATGCAGGATGTGTTAGGGCTTTAGTGAGAAGCATCGCATCGATCTTGGCCCGCTTTAGAAGCGCACCACGCGTTGCGGGTTTTTATGGGTAGTCAAAGGCCAGAATATGCTGTAACATTCCATAAATTTTGGCCGGGTGGCCCATGAAAAACAGACGGCGCGCTTGTTGCGTTGGTCAGCCCACTGCCTACTCAGGTTCGTTAGTGCGAATTTAGTGACAGCGAAATTAGCTACAGCGTCTGTATTGCCTTTGGCATATAGGCCTGATCACAGACCTGAGATGCCCAGAACAACAAGCGGGATGAAACCGATTTTTTCTTTATCGGCTTCGTCCCGCTTTTTTACGACCCGAGTTTTAAGCATTTGATACTGAAGTTTTGGTAGCTGGGTTTCAACACCGGGTTTAAAAAACCAGACTTCAAACATTAATCTCGATTCTGGTGAGGGTGTCCTGCGGATGCTTTCAACCAGCATCGCTGAGCCTGCGCCCACAGGCTCCCACCAGCATGGGAGGACCTTGACTTGAATAACCCCGCATTGAGCAAACCTGCGATTTTGGCCCTGGAAGACGGCAGCGTGTTTCATGGAATCGCCATTGGCGCGGACGGATTAACAAGCGGTGAGGTAGTGTTCAATACAGCCATGACCGGCTATCAAGAAATCCTGACTGACCCCTCCTATACCCGCCAAATCGTAACGCTCACTTACCCCCATATCGGCAATACCGGCATTAACGCTGAAGACATTGAGTCAGCTTCTATTGCCGCCGCCGGTTTGGTTATCCGCGACTTGCCCCTGATGGCCAGCAGTTTCCGCTCTGAGCAAACGCTGTCTGACTACCTGGCAAGCCAAAACGTTGTGGGTATCGCTGATATTGATACCCGCCGCCTGACGCGTATTTTGCGCGATAAAGGTGCCCAGAACGGTGCGATTTTGGCAGGCGAAGACGCACAAGGTGATGACGCCGTTGAGCGCGCGTTGGCGGCCGCCAACGCCTTTCCTGGTTTGAAAGGTATGGACCTGGCCAAAGAAGTCTCCTGCAAAGAGGCTTATGAGTGGACAGAGGGTGAGTGGACGCTGGGCGAAGGCTATGCGGATGCAACGAAAGGCGAGCGCCCTTACCATGTTGTGGCGTTTGATTACGGCGTGAAATTCAACATTCTGCGCATGCTGGCTGCCCGCGGCTGCCGCCTGACGGTGGTGCCCGCGCAAACACCCGCCGCTGACGTGCTGGCGATGAATCCGGACGGTGTTTTCCTGGCCAACGGCCCAGGTGACCCCGAACCCTGCGATTACGCCATCAAAGCCATTCAGGATGTACTCGAAACGGACACGCCGGTGTTCGGTATTTGCCTGGGCCACCAGTTGCTCGCGCTCGCCTCGGGTGCCAAAACCGTCAAAATGAACCATGGCCACCACGGTGCTAACCATCCGGTTCAGGATTTGGACACGGGCGCTGTGATGATCACCAGTCAGAACCATGGTTTTGCCGCCGATGAAACGAGCCTTCCGGCCAATTTGCGCGCCACCCATCGTTCGCTGTTCGACGGCACGCTACAGGGTATTGAGCGCACCGACCGACCCGCATTTAGTTTTCAGGGTCACCCGGAAGCCAGCCCCGGCCCGCGTGATGTAGCGCCGCTGTTTGATCGCTTCATCACGATGATGCAGGCACGCCGCTAACGCAGGCTCTGCTTCATCACTGTATGCCGCTTTTGTCGCTCTTCGTCACCATTTTTTGCGGGAACCGTTATGCCTAAGCGTACCGACTTAAACAGTATTTTGATCATTGGCGCTGGCCCGATTGTTATCGGCCAGGCCTGCGAATTCGACTACTCCGGCGCCCAGGCGTGTAAGGCGCTGCGCGAGGAGGGGTTCCGGGTTATTTTGGTGAACTCCAACCCGGCCACCATCATGACCGACCCGGCCATGGCGGATGCTACCTACATTGAGCCGATTACCTGGCAGGCCGTTGAGAAGATCATCGAGGCTGAAAAGCCCGATGCTATTCTGCCCACCATGGGTGGTCAGACCGCGCTTAACTGTGCGCTGGATCTGGAAAAACATGGCGTGTTGGAAAAGCACGGCGTGGAGATGATCGGTGCCAACGCCGACGCCATTAACATGGCCGAAGACCGTGACTTGTTTGACCAGGCCATGAAGCGTATTGGCCTTGAGTGCCCGAAAGCGAAAGTCGCGCACACCATGGACGAAGCGTGGGAAATTCAAGCCGAGCTTGGCTTTCCGACCATTATTCGGCCCTCCTACACCATGGGCGGCTCCGGTGGCGGCGTGGCGTACAACAAGGAAGAGTTTGAAGAGATTTGTACGCGTGGTTTCGAGCTTTCCAACAACCACGAGCTGCTGATTGATGAGTCGCTGCTGGGTTGGAAAGAGTACGAAATGGAGGTCGTGCGCGACAAAAAAGATAACTGCATCATTGTCTGTGCGATTGAAAACTTTGACCCGATGGGTGTGCATACTGGCGACTCGATTACTGTCGCACCGGCACAAACGCTGACGGACAAAGAGTACCAGATCATGCGCGACGCAAGCCTTGCGGTGCTGCGCGAGATTGGCGTGGAAACCGGTGGCTCCAACGTACAGTTCGGAATGGACCCGAAAACCGGCCGCCTGGTCGTGATCGAGATGAACCCGCGGGTGTCACGCTCTTCCGCACTGGCGTCCAAGGCAACCGGCTTCCCGATTGCCAAAATTGCCGCCAAGCTGGCGATTGGCTACACCCTGGATGAGCTGCAAAACGATATTACCGGTGGACGCACGCCAGCGTCGTTCGAGCCGTCTATCGACTACGTGGTCACCAAGATCCCGCGCTTCACATTTGAGAAGTTTCCGCAGGCCAATGATCGCCTGACGACTCAGATGAAGTCGGTGGGCGAGGTCATGGCCATTGGCCGTACCTTCCAGGAGTCGCTGCAAAAAGCACTGCGCGGTACGGAAACCGGTAACGACGGCCTCGACCCGATTATTACCGATTTCAACCCGGAAAATATGGCCCTGATCAAGGGAGAGCTTCAGGCGGCAGGCGCTGAGCGTATCTTCTATGTTGCCGATGCCATGCGTTCGGGCATGAGCGTGGATGACGTCTTTGCGCTGACTAATATCGACCCCTGGTTCCTGGCCCAGATGGAAGACCTGGTGCTGACGGAAGCCGCCGTTGCCAAGCGCTCGCTAAGCGATTTCTCTGCGCGCGAACTCTATCAGCTCAAGCGCAAAGGCTTTGGCGATGCGCGCCTGGCCAAGCTGTTGGGCGTGAGCGAAAAAGAGTTCCGCCAAACGCGTCAGGCCGCCGGTATTCGTCCGGTCTACAAGCGCGTGGATACTTGCGCCGCCGAGTTCGCTTCTGATACCGCCTACATGTATTCCACGTATGAAGAGGAGTGTGAAGCGGACGTATCTGATCGCCAGAAGATCATGGTGCTGGGTGGCGGGCCGAACCGTATTGGTCAAGGCATCGAGTTTGACTACTGCTGTGTTCACGCTGCGCTCGCCATGCGCGATGACGGCTATGAAACCATCATGGTCAACTGCAACCCGGAAACCGTGTCGACGGATTATGACACCTCTGATCGCCTCTACTTCGAGCCGGTGACGCTGGAAGACGTGCTTGAAATTGCTGACAAAGAGAAGCCGGTTGGCGTGATTGTTCAGTTCGGTGGTCAAACGCCGCTGAAACTGGCTCGTGAGCTGGAAGCGGCTGGTGTGCCAATTATCGGCACCACACCGGATGCGATTGACCGTGCTGAAGACCGCGAGCGCTTCCAGGTGATGATCGACAAGCTTGGCCTGAAACAGCCGCCTAACGCTACCGCACGCAGCTTTGAAGAAGCCTTCGCCAAGGCGGAAGCCATCGGTTACCCGCTGGTAGTGCGCCCCAGCTACGTGTTGGGCGGTCGGGCCATGGAGATCGTCTACGACGCCTCTGAGCTTGAGAACTACATGACCAATGCGGTCAAGGTTTCCAACGACTCACCGGTGCTGCTGGACCACTTCCTGAGTGCTGCCATTGAGATCGACATTGATGCGGTTTCAGACGGCCAGCAGGTAGTCATTGGCGGCATTATGCAGCACGTCGAGCAAGCGGGCGTTCACTCCGGTGACTCCGCCTGTGCGCTGCCGCCTTACTCGCTGCCCGCCGACGTGCAGGATGAGATGCGCGAGCAGATCAAGCAGATGGCCGTGGAGCTGGGCGTTAAGGGCTTAATGAACGTGCAACTTGCCTGGCAGGATGGCGAGATCTACGTGATTGAAGTTAACCCGCGTGCGTCGCGTACCGTGCCGTTTGTCTCCAAGTGCATTGGTACCTCTCTGGCCCAGATTGCGGCACGCTGCATGGCGGGCACGACACTTGCCGAGCAGGGCTTTGAGCGCGAAATCATTCCGCACTTCTATAGCGTGAAAGAGGCGGTTTTCCCGTTCAATAAGTTCCAGGGCGTTGACCCGATTCTGTCGCCGGAAATGAAGTCCACCGGTGAAGTAATGGGTTCAGGCGAGACCTTTGCCGAAGCATTCTTTAAGGCGCAGTTGGGTGCTGGCGAAGCAATCCCGGCGCTTGAGGGTGACCGCAAGGCGTTCCTTTCCGTGCGTGAGCCGGACAAGGCGGGGATTATCGAAGTCGCTCGTTCTCTGCTAACATTAGGCTTCACACTATGCGCGACACGCGGCACAGCCGAAGCACTGGAAGCCGCTGGGCTTGCGGTCGAGCACGTCAATAAAGTCTATGAAGGTCGTCCCCATATCGTCGATCTGCTTAAGAACGACGAAATCGCCTACATCGTGAACACTACCGAAGGTCGTCAGGCTATTAATGACTCTTCGGTCATTCGCCGTACTGCTCTTGCGCGCAAGGTGCCCTATGCAACCACCTTGGCGGGCGCTAATGCCGTTTGTATGGCACTTGAGTACGGTAGGGAGATTACGGTGCGTCGCCTTCAGGATCTGCATGCAGGAGCAAGTCAATGAACAAGGTCCCGATGACGGTTGCGGGTGAAAAAAGCCTTCGCGAAGAACTCAATCATTTGAAGGGCGAAGCGCGCCCGCGAGTGATTGCGTCGATTGCCGAAGCGCGTGAGCACGGCGACCTTAAGGAGAACGCCGAATACCACGCTGCCCGTGAACAACAGGGGTTTATCGAAGGCCGTATTCAGGAAATCGAGAGCAAGCTTTCGGTAGCGCAGGTGATTGATGTCACCAAGCTGCCGAATACAGGGAAAGTGATCTTTGGTGTCACGGTCGCTCTGCTCAACCTGGATACGGATGCCAGCGTGACCTACCGCATTGTGGGCGAAGATGAGGCAGATATTAAGTCTGGCCGCATTTCTGTCACGTCCCCTATTGCACGTGCGCTGATCGGTAAAGAAGAGGGCGACGTTGCCGTGGTGAAAACACCCGGTGGCGACGTTGAGTATGAGATCGAAAGTGTTGAATATGCCTAAGCGCTAGGTCTATAGAGCTAGTGGGTGCCCAACTTAATGGGTGCCCATAAAAAAGCCCGCTTATCAGGTTGATATCAACCGAATCGCGGGCTTTTTATCGCTCTTTGTAACAGCCAGACAGTGACGCGTTAGTGGCGGCCGTGGTGACCCTCGAAGCGTGAAACGTTAGAGAGCTTCGGATTGGCTTTAGGGTTTTTGCGATAAAGCAGTGCCATTTTGCCAATCGTTTGCACGACGTCGGCGCGGCTGCCGGTGACCAGTTCGTTTAGCATGGCCGCACGGTCGTCACGCTCAGGCAGGGCAAGTTTCACCTTGATAAGCTCGTGATCGTTGAGCGCGCGGTTGAGTTCTGTGAGCAAATTTTCGGAGACGCCGTTTTCAGAAACGGTGACCACTGGGTTCAAATGGTGGCCAATGCTGCGAAATGCTTTCTTTTGTGCCTGTGACAAGCTCATGGTATCTTGCGGTATCCCGGTTAGCGCTTAACGTTCCATCTTACGGTGAAATGCCACCAAGTGAAAGCTATCGCGTTAACGCGCCCATCTCTATATTGCAGTGTTAGATTCTGATATGCAGCAAAAGCCCCCGAGTCGTAAACATTCAGTGAGCAAAACCAGCAACAACTGGAAGAAAGAGCACTTTGACGACCAGTACGTGAAACAGAGTTGGCAGGATGGTTATCGCTCTCGCGCAAGCTATAAACTGCTGGAGCTGGATGAAAAAGATAAGCTGCTTCGCCCGGGCATGACGATCATTGATCTAGGCGCGGCGCCTGGCGGTTGGAGTCAGATCGCCGCTGAAAAAGTCGGTATGGACGGTGTGGTGATCGCCTCTGACATACTGGAGATGGACGCGCTGGCAGGGGTGGACTTTATTCAAGGCGATTTTACGGAAGAGTCGGTGCTTAATGCGATTCTTGAACGGCTGGGAAATCGTCAGGTAGACCTTGTGATGTCCGACATGGCCCCCAATATGAGTGGTATGGCTGCGATTGACCAGCCTCAGGCTATGTACCTTGTAGAGCTGGCGCTAGAGCTCGCCCGTGAGACACTGCCCCCCAAAGGCCGCTTTCTGGCCAAGGTGTTTCAGGGGGAAGGATTTGACGCCTACCTTAAAGAATTGCGCGGCAGTTTTGATCGTGTCGTGATCCGTAAGCCAGATGCCTCGCGGGCTCGTTCGCGGGAAGTCTACTTTTTAGCGGAGGGGTTTCGCGGCTAAACTGACAGGTCGTGCATAGCAAAGATTTATCATCGCGATTGCCAGACAGGCAGGCGCAAGGTGTGTCACATTATACGCATGAGATAAGCGTGATACAGATGGCCCAAAGTTAATAGTGCTTTGGCAATGGTTGAACGCCAGGTACTGGTGTAAGGTCTCAGTATTGGCGTTTAACTGACGGATTCTTGTAATGAGGGTAGCCCCTTGAACGATATGGCGAAGAACCTGATTCTGTGGCTGGTCATCGCGGCTGTGCTACTGACAGTGTTCAACAATTTTAGTACCGAAAGTGCTCCCCAAAGCACCAATTACTCCCAGTTTGTGGAGCAGGTGCAAAATCAGCAGGTGCGTAGCGTTACCATTGATGGCTATACCATTAACGGTGAGCGTACGGACGGTTCGCAGTTCCAGACGATTCGTCCGGCGGCTGAAGACCCCAAGCTGATGGATGACCTGCTAAGCAATAATGTAACGGTGGTGGGTAAAGCGCCAGAGCAGCAAAGCATCTGGATGCGCCTGCTGATCGCAAGCTTCCCGATTCTGTTGATCCTGGCCATCTTTATGTTCTTTATGCGCCAGATGCAGGGCGGCGCTGGTGGCGGTAAAGGCGGCCCGATGAGCTTTGGTAAGTCCAAGGCCAAGCTGCTTTCTCAGGACCAGATCAAAACCACGTTTGCCGATGTAGCCGGTTGTGATGAAGCGAAAGAGGAAGTGGAGGAGCTTGTCGACTTCCTGCGCGATCCAACCAAGTTCCAGCGCCTGGGCGGTACGATCCCTCGCGGTGTATTGATGGTGGGCCCGCCGGGTACCGGTAAAACGCTGCTGGCAAAATCGATTGCCGGTGAAGCCAAGGTGCCGTTCTTCTCGATTTCCGGTTCCGACTTCGTTGAAATGTTTGTGGGTGTCGGTGCATCGCGTGTACGTGACATGTTCGAACAGGCCAAGAAGCAGGCGCCCTGCATCATCTTTATCGATGAGATTGACGCGGTTGGCCGGTCACGCGGTGCTGGTATGGGTGGCGGTAACGACGAGCGCGAGCAGACGCTCAACCAACTACTGGTTGAAATGGACGGCTTTGAAGCCAACGAAGGCGTTATCGTGATTGCCGCCACCAACCGCCCGGACGTACTCGACCCGGCGCTGCTGCGTCCAGGCCGCTTTGACCGTCAGGTGACCGTTGGCTTGCCGGACATCCGTGGCCGTGAGCATATTCTGGGCGTTCACCTGCGTAAGGTGCCGCTGGCGGAAGACGTTAAACCGTCGATCATTGCGCGTGGAACGCCAGGCTTCTCAGGTGCCGATTTGGCTAACCTGGTGAATGAGTCAGCGCTGTTCGCCGCACGCCGTAACAAGCGCTTGGTCAGCATGGAAGAGCTGGAGCTTGCCAAAGACAAGATCATGATGGGCGCTGAGCGCAAATCGATGGTCATGACCGATAAAGAGAAGTTGAATACGGCTTATCACGAATCGGGCCATGCGATTATCGGTCTGGTGATGCCTGAGCATGATCCGGTCTACAAGGTAACGATTATTCCGCGTGGTCGGGCATTAGGTGTCACCATGTTCCTGCCCGAGGAAGACCGTTATAGCCTGTCGCGTCAGCAGATTCTTAGCCAGATTTGTTCGCTGTTCGGTGGTCGTATCGCCGAAGAGATGACGCTGGGGGCCAACGGTGTCACCACCGGTGCTTCTAATGACATCAAGCGCGCTACCGAACTGGCTCATAACATGGTCACGAAATGGGGGCTGTCAGACGAGATGGGCCCGATCATGTACGACGAAGATGAGTCACATCAGTTTCTCGGTGGCCCGGGCCAGGGCGGCAGCAAGATGAAGTCGGGTGACACAACGACGCGTCTTGATAAAGAAATTCGTAAGATTATTGACGATTGTTATGAGCAGGCGCGTCAGATATTGACCGATAATCGCGATAAGCTGGAAGCCATGACCGAAGCGTTGATGAAGTACGAAACCATCGATGCCGACCAGTTGAAAGACATCATGGAAGGCCGTGATCCGCGTCCGCCGGAAGGTTGGAACGACGGTGATTCACCTGGCGGTGGAACGCCCGTTAGCGATGACGTGCCGACGACGCAGAACGATTCACCGAACGCCACTGATCATGCGTCTGGTGGTGGTGCTTCAGGGGATGAGGGTGACGAGGATGATGACAAGCCTCGCCGACGCCCCTCTGACCCGCTTGGTGGTTCAACGGGCTCCTGATACGCTCCGGCCACTGCAAAGGCGCCCCAATATGGGGCGCCTTTTTGTTATGCTGTTATTCAGGCAGTAGCAGTGCTTCTTTTTAATAGGCAGCCGCATGAAATCAATAATTGACCCCTCTTTATCACCCGCAATGAATGAGAATGTGCACATGCGTTGTGGGCGCCATGTGCTGGATCTCTCTTTTCCTCGCGTTATGGGGATTTTAAATGTTACGCCCGACTCTTTTTCTGATGGTGGTCGGCACGTAGCGCTGGATGACGCGCTGCGTCATGCCGAGCGTATGCTTGCCGAAGGTGCTGCGATTATTGATGTGGGCGGCGAGTCGACGCGCCCCGGGGCTGAGCCGCTAAGTGCTCAAGAGGAGCTGGACCGGGTCGCGCCGGTTGTTGAGGCGCTGGTTCGTGAGCTGGATGCGTTGGTATCAGTCGATACCAGCTGCTCGCTGGTGATGCGCGAATCAAGTGCGTTGGGCGCTGGAATGATTAACGACGTGCGTGCGCTTGAGCGTGAAGATGCCTTAATGGCGGCCATTGGCAGCGGGCTTCCTGTCTGTTTAATGCACCGCCAGGGTGAGCCACAGGATATGCAGCAGTCACCTTCTTATGACCAGCCGGTGGAAGTGGCTGTCGCTGATTATCTAGCGCAGCGTGTCGCGGAGTGCGAGGCTGCTGGCCTGCGTCGCAGCCGCTTGCTGCTCGACCCGGGCTTTGGGTTTGGAAAAACGGTTGAGCACAATTTGCGCCTGCTAAAATATATGGATGCCCTGCAGGCGCTTGGTTTGCCGCTATTGGTGGGAATGTCGCGTAAAAGCATGATTGGTAAAGTGCTGGGGCGCCCGGTAGAAGAGCGTTTGGCGGGTGGTCTTGCGCTGTCTGCCATGGCCGTTGAACGTGGCGCTAAAATCCTACGCGTGCACGATGTGGGGCCGACGGTCGATGCCGTTAATATGGCCTGGGCGGTACTCCAGGAGGGGTGCGACATGCCGCTAAACGAGGAAAAATATTCATGACACGACGCTATTTTGGTACCGACGGGATTCGGGGCACGGTCGGACAAGCACCAATCACTGCCGATTTTATGCTCAAGCTTGGTTGGGCAGCGGGCCAGGTATTGCGCCGCGAAAAGGGTCGGACGCGGGTGTTGATTGGTAAAGACACGCGTATTTCAGGTTATATGTTTGAGTCGGCGTTAGAGGCCGGGCTTTCAGCCGCTGGCGTTGATGTGTCGCTTTTGGGGCCCATGCCGACACCAGGTATTGCGTATCTCACCCGCACGTTTCGTGCCGATGCAGGGATCGTGATTTCAGCATCACATAATCCGTTTGATGATAACGGCATCAAGTTTTTCTCGGCAGAGGGCAAAAAGCTCCCCGATGAGACAGAAGACCGTATCGAAGCCATGCTGGAGGCGCCGTTAACGACCGCTGAAGCGGCCCAGTTGGGCAAGGCAACTCGGATCGGTGATGCCGCTGGCCGCTATATTGAATTTTGCAAATCGACACTGCCAGACCGCTTAAGCCTGCATGGGCTAAACGTTGTGCTGGATTGCTCCCACGGTGCGACCTATCACATTGCGCCAAACGTGTTTCGCGAGCTAGGCGCAGAGGTCAGCGTTATCGGCGCGTCACCTGACGGCTTGAATATTAACCATCAAGTAGGCTCTACACATCCTGCGGCGCTACGTGCTGCGGTCATCCACCGGGGGGCCGATTTAGGCATCGCATTTGATGGTGATGGGGACCGCGTGCTGATGGTGGATAGTGATGGCCGCGAAATTGATGGCGATGATATCCTCTATTTGATTGCTCGTGACCGTCATGAGCGAGGCCTGTTAGCAGGCGGCGTGGTCGGCACCTTAATGAGTAACTTTGGCCTTGCTGTCGCGCTTGAAAAGCTGGGTATTCCCTTTAAGCGGGCCAAGGTAGGCGACCGCTTTGTCATGGAGATGATGGCGGCTAACGAGTGGGAGCTGGGTGGCGAAGCGTCGGGGCATATTGTATGCGGTCATGTGCAAACCACTGGAGACGGCATTGTCGCTGCTCTACAGGTGTTGGCATTGATGATCCGTGAGCAAGCATCGCTGCCGGAATTGCTGAAAGGGTTTGAGAAAGTCCCGCAGGCCTTGGTGAATGTGCGCTTGCCCGCTGGGACCTTGGCGCATGATGTCATGGCATTAAGCGCCCTGCAGGACGCTGTTGCTGACGTTGAAAAACAGCTGGGTGATCAAGGGCGGGTGCTGTTGCGGCCCTCCGGCACCGAGCCATTGATTCGCGTGATGGTAGAAGGCTGCGGTCACTTGAATGTTGATCAGTTGACTCAGGGGCTGGCTGATCGTGTTCAAGCCTTGCTCAAATAAGGCAGCTGTGCTTGTCAGCGGTTGTCTTGTCAAGGCCGCTCCTATACCATTTCGCTCCACCTTGAGTGAGGAGAGTTCATGCGTACGCCATTAATTGCCGGTAATTGGAAAATGAACGGGTCCGCTGCACTGATAAATGATTTTGGCAGCGCGTTTGCTGATGTCTCGTTACCTGCAGCCTTGGACGTTGTGCTTATTCCCCCCTTTCCTTATCTGGACGCGGCGCGTCAGGCGTTTCGCAATACACCGCTAGCGTTAGGCGCCCAGACGCTCAATCCTGTCGAGTCTGGTGCACACACGGGTGAAGTGAGCGGATGTATGCTCAAAGAGTTCGAAGTGGCGTATGTGCTGGTGGGTCACTCCGAGCGTCGCGAGCTGTACTGTGAAAGCGATGAGCAGGTGTTTGATCGCTTATTGGCGGCGCTGGATAATGGCCTGACACCCATTCTGTGTGTGGGTGAGTCACTTGCCGAACGCGATGCCGAGAAGACCATGGATGTGGTATTGCGCCAGGTAGGCTATGCGATGACGCGTTTAGCGCCCGAGCAGCGCCAAGCGGTCGTGATTGCCTATGAACCCGTATGGGCGATTGGTACCGGGCGGACAGCAACGCCCGAGCAGGCGCAGGACGTAATGGCCGGAATCCGCGCCTACCTCGCAGAGTTTAGTGCAGCGCTCGCTGAGCAGATGCGGTTGCTCTACGGCGGCAGTATGAACGCAAAAAATGCGGCTGAGCTACTTGCCCAGCCGGATATCGACGGCGGTTTAGTGGGCGGTGCTTCGCTCAAAACCGATGATTTTTACGCCATTTGTCAGTCAGCAGGATAACGCCATGCAAGTTGCAATTCTTATGGTCCACGTGGTGATTGCGGTCGCCCTGGTTGTATTGATCCTGCTTCAGCAGGGTAAAGGTGCCGAAGCGGGTGCCGCGTTTGGAGGCGGTGCCTCGCAAACGGTATTTGGCTCGCGCGGTAGCGGTAGCTTTTTGTCGCGTACCACCGCGGTTCTGGCAGCAGGTTTTTTCGTAACCTCTATGGCGCTGGCGTACTTTGCAACGCAAGCAGGCCAGGCGCCGGAAGCGGGTATTCCTGATTCACGCCTGATCGAGCAACAGCAAAGCGTTCCAACGCTTGACGATAGCCCTGCAAGTGTGGATAATACCGCGCCAGTGCTAGAGGAAAGCAGCGAGTAAATGCTTGATGTCGCTTTCTTTAGCCTCCCCTGATGCCGAAGTGGTGGAATTGGTAGACACGCTATCTTGAGGGGGTAGTGACCGTATGGTCGTGCGGGTTCAAGTCCCGCCTTCGGCACCATCTATTTTGCTGGCTCGCCAGCTTCCCAGACTCTTTATCAAACAACGTTCGTCAAAAAACGTTTTGATAAAGAAACCCAGGTTTAGCGCCTGAGACGAAAAGAGTTCTTGACGTAAGTGGTTCAAGTGTCTATTATCGTCGACCTAGATTGATGCGGGGTGGAGCAGTCTGGTAGCTCGTCGGGCTCATAACCCGAAGGTCATCGGTTCAAATCCGGTCCCCGCTACCATTTCCTGGTAGCACGTTAGATAGGCGACTAGCCTGACAGATCATGGTAATGAGATGTCGATAAGGGTTAATTGCCAAGTAGGTAAATCCTGCGCTGTGTTTCCTGGTTGGTATTACAGGTTTCTTATGAAAAGCCCCTTCCTGTGAAGGGGCTTTTTGTTAGCAAGCTTTTTGTTAACAAGCGTGTCTCAAGAGCGGATATCGTCCGAGTTGCCGGAGACACATTCCGGGTAACGCCAATCAGCCTCCTGGCTTCTCTAATAACTCCTGGCCAGGTGCCTGATGCAACGGCTATAGGAGCTTTGTCTGTGGCCACTAAACACGCAGCGCTACATGCGCTAATTGAACCTGTCGTCGCCGCCATGGGCTTTGAGCTATGGGGCATCGATCATGTTTCCCAAGGCAAGCATTCGCGGTTGGTGGTTTACATCGAAAGCGAAAGCGGTGTCAGTGTGGAAAATTGCGCTGATATTAGTCGCCAAGTCAGTGCTGTGATGGACGTGGAAGATCCCATTCCCGGTGAGTACCGGCTGGAAGTCTCTTCGCCCGGTATGGCACGCCCTTTATATACCCTGGATCAATTTACCCGCTATCAAGGCCACCATGTCGCACTTAAGCTGCGCGTGGCGTTTGATGGACGGCGCAAATACCAGGGGCTCTTGGCAGGTGTCGAGGGTGATGAAGTACTGCTACAACTGGATGGCGAGGAGTTCTGCTTTCCGATTGAAAGCATTGATTCAGCGCACATCGTACCGCAGTTCGACGATTAACCGGGTGGCGGCGCTGCCGGCAGGCTGCCGGGGTGATGCACAAAAGGACAGGTTTTCTGGCGAGGCAAACGCATGAGTAAAGAAATTTTAATGGTCGTTGACGCGATCTCCAACGAAAAAGGCGTCCCCCGGGATGTCATCTTCGAGGCGGTAGAAGCGGCTCTTGCGAGCGCGTCACGCAAGCGTTTTGAAAATGAAGAAGCCAATGTGCGGGTGCGTATCGACCGCCGTACAGGGGAATACGACACCTTCCGCTACTGGACAGTGGTTGAAGATGACGAATTCGAAACGCCAGATTACGAAATCAAAGAAACCATCGCCGAGCAGCGCGACCCGCCTTTGAAGCTTGGCGACGTTGTCGAACAGCAGATCGAAAACGCGATGTTTGGACGCATTGCCGCCCAAACCGCCAAGCAGGTCATCGTACAAAAAGTGCGTGAAGCTGAGCGCGCTGAAGTGGTTCGCCAATATGCGGACCGTGAAGGCGAGCTGGTGGCTGGTATTGTCAAAAAGACCACTCGCGACGGCCTGATTATCGATTTGGGCGAGAATGCTGAAGCCTTCTTGCCGCGCAATGAGATGATCCACGGCGAGCGTTACCGCATGAACGAGCGGGTTCGCGCACTGCTGGTTAAAGTTGACCCGGATGCACGGGGTGCCCAGCTGCAGCTGTCGCGTACCAACCCGGCGTTGATTATCGAGCTGTTTAAAATTGAAGTACCTGAAATCGCTGAACAGCTGATTGAGATTAAAGGGGCTGCGCGCGACCCTGGCTCACGTGCCAAAATTGCCGTTAAGACCAATGATCGCCGCATCGACCCGGTAGGGGCGTGTGTGGGGATGCGTGGTTCACGCGTTCAGGCTGTTTCGTCTGAGCTGCAAAATGAGCGTGTCGATATCGTGCTGTGGGACGACAATCCCGCCCAGCTGGTCATTAATGCCATGGCGCCCGCTGATGTTGGGTCTATCCTTGTCGACGAGGATGCCCACGCAATGGACGTGGCGGTTGCTCAGGATAACCTGGCACAGGCAATTGGGCGTAGTGGTCAAAACGTACGCTTGGCGTCAGAGCTTACCGGCTGGCGTATCAACGTGATGACCGAAGAAGAAGCTGATTCCAAGCGCGAGCAGGAGATTGATAGCCTGGTGGACACGTTCGTTCAGCACCTTGAAGTGGACGAAGACGTGGCCCGCCTGCTGGTAGAAGAAGGGTTTACTACCCTGGAAGAAGTTGCCTACGTGCCGCTTGAAGAAATGCTCGAGATCGAAGAGTTCGATGAAGATCTGGTTGAAGAGCTGCGTGCACGTGCGAAAGACGAGCTGCTGACGATGGCGATTGCCTCGGAAGAAGCGCTAGACGGTGCCCAGCCAGCAACTGATCTGCTGGAAATGGACGGCATGGAGCGCCATCTGGCCTTCATTCTGGCTAGCCGTGGCATTGTCACTATGGAAGATCTCGCCGAGCAGTCTGTCGACGATCTGGTCGATATCGAGGAGTTGGACGAAGCGCGCGCAGCGGCACTGATCATGACTGCCCGTGCGCCCTGGTTTGAAGACGATAACGCATCGGATTCGAACACACAGTAAACAGGTCACGGGCTGAGGAGGGTCACTATGTCAGATATGACAGTTAAAGATTTTGCAGTAAAGGTGGGCCGTGATGTGCCCCGCCTACTAGAACAGATGAAAGAAGCTGGCTTGAAGCACGCCTCTGAAGGCGATGCCGTGTCTGAAGAAGACAAGCAGAAACTGCTGACCTTTCTGAAGAAAAGCCATGGCGGCGACAGCGACACTGATACAAGCAAAAACCGTATCACGCTGACCCGTAAAACGCGCAGCCGCATTAAAACCGGCGAACGCGGTAAAACGATTGAAGTGCAAGTACGTAAGAAAAAAACGTACGTTAAAAGCGCCGAAGAGGATAAGCCGAAAGTCGCTGAGCCCAAGCATTCAGGTCCACGCCAGCTAGTGGGCGATATGGCCGAAGCCGAAGCCGAGCGTAAAGCGCGCGAAGCACGTGAAGCTGCCGAGAAAGCAGCCGCCGCTAAAGCCAAGGCAGCGGAAGACGCCGCGCGTAAAGAAGCCGAAGCGAAAGCAGCGGCTGAGCCTAAACTTGAAGTGCCCGAACTTCAGATCGAAGCTGCGCCAGCGACAGAGGAAATGCCGCCAGCACCGCCGAAAGAGGGCCGTACCGACCGTCGTACTGCACCGCCCAAGAAAGCTGTCGCGAAGAAAAAAGGTCGTGATGACGAAGATGACCGTGGTGATCGCGAAGAGCGTAAGCGCGGCGGCGGGGCGAAGAAAGTAAAACGTGCCGAGCGTCGTGGCGGCCGCCGTGGCCCAAGTCAGAGCGGCAATGGCAAGCACGGCTTCCAAAAGCCGACTCAGCCGATCGTACGTGAAGTATCGATCCCTGAGTCAATCAGCGTGGCTGAGCTTGCCGACAAAATGTCGATCAAGGCCAACGAAGTCATCAAGGCCATGTTTAACATGGGCGCGGCCGTGACCATCAACCAAACGATTGACCAGGATACAGCGGCCATCGTAGTGGAAGAGATGGGCCACAAGGTCAAGCTGGTGAAGGATGATGCGCTGGAAACGGAAATGCTTGAAGGCATCTCCTATGAAGGCGAAGAGATCACCCGCTCTCCCGTCGTGACCGTTATGGGCCACGTTGACCACGGTAAGACCTCACTGCTGGACTACATTCGCCGTGCCAAAGTGGCCACCGGTGAAGCGGGTGGTATCACCCAGCATATCGGTGCTTACCACGTTGAAGACAGCCATGGTGGCGTGACCTTCCTGGATACCCCTGGCCACGCGGCGTTTACCGCCATGCGTGCTCGTGGTGCCAAGGCAACCGACGTGGTTATCCTGGTGGTCGCTGCTGACGACGGCGTGATGCCCCAGACCATTGAGGCGATCGAGCACTCCAAAGCGGCTGAAGTACCCATGGTCGTTGCGGTGAACAAGGTCGATAAGATTGGTGTTGATTTTGACCGCATTCGTAACGAACTCTCGCAGCACGGCGTGATTTCCGAAGAGTGGGGCGGTGATACGCAGTTTGTACACGTTTCCGCCAAGACCGGTGACGGTATTGAAGAGCTGCTGGAAGCGATTCAGCTGGTTTCTGAAGTACTTGAGCTGAAAGCAGTGCCGTCGGCACCTGCTAAAGGCGTTGTCGTTGAGTCACGTCTTGACCGAGGTCGTGGCCCGGTTGCCACCGTACTGGTTCAAAACGGTACGCTGCAGAAAGGCGATATCGTTCTGGCTGGCCTGCACTACGGCCGTGTACGTGCGCTGACCAACGAGCTTGGCCTGCAGGTTGAGAGCGTTGGCCCGGCCATGCCCGTTGAGATTCAGGGCCTGGACGGTACGCCGGATGCGGGTGATGACTTCATGGTCGTGGCCGATGAGAAGAAAGCCCGCGAAGTGGCTAACTTCCGTCAAGGCAAGTACCGCGAAGTACGTCTGGCGCGTCAGCAGAAAGCCAAGCTTGAGAACATGTTTAGCCAGATGGGTCAGGATGAAGTGGCCAAGGTTAATATCGTTCTTAAAGCTGACGTACAAGGCTCTCTGGAGGCGATTAAAGGTGCCCTTGAAGAACTCTCCACTGATGAAGTACAAGTGGCTGTGGTCTCTTCAGGTGTTGGTGGTATCACCGGTACTGACGCCAACCTGGCGCTGGCCTCTGAGGCAATCGTGGTCGGCTTCAACGTCCGTGCCGACGCCGCTGCCCGCGAGATTATCGAGCGTGAAGGCTTGGATCTGCGTTACTACAGCGTCATCTACCACTTGATCGATGAGGTCAAGCAGGCGATGAGCGGTATGCTCGCCCCCGACTGGAAAGAAGAAATCGTCGGTGTTGCCGAAGTGCGCGATGTGTTCCGTGCGCCGAAGATCGGTGCAGTGGCGGGTTGTATGGTCGTCGAAGGTTCCGTGTCTCGCAGCAAACGCATCCGCGTACTGCGTGACAACGTGGTCATCTACGAAGGCGAGCTCGAATCGCTGCGCCGCTTCAAGGACGACGTACAAGAAGTGCGTAACGGTATGGAGTGTGGCATCGGCGTGAAGAACTACAACGATGTCCAGGTCGGCGACAAGATCGAAGTCTTCGATCAAGTCAGAGTCGAGCGCAGCCTGTAAGGCCGCGAGGAGACAACCATGCGCGAATTTAAGCGTACCGACCGAGTAGCCGACCAGCTCCAAAAGGAGCTGGCGGTACTTATTCAACGCGAAGTGAAAGACCCGCGTTTGGGCATGATCACGGTGAGCGGCGTAACCGTTAGCCGTGATCTTGGCTACGCCGATATCCATGTCACCCTGTTGGGTGAGCAGGAGCCTGAGCGTATCAAAGAGAACCTGCAGGTGCTTAAGCGTGCCGCCGGTTTTCTAAGGAGCCAGATTGCCAAACGCATTCAGTTGCGCCATGTCCCTGAACTGCGCTTTCATTACGATGAGAGCGTGGTGCGTGGGCAGCACCTCTCTTCCCTGATTGAAGAGGCCGTGTCGACTGACCGGGCTCGTCAAGTGGATGAAGAGGGTGATTCTGATCAAGGTGAGGAGACGCGCTAATGGCTCGTCGCCGTCGCGGTTTACCGGTCAATGGGGTATTACTGCTGGATAAGCCCAAGGGCGTTTCCAGCAACCATGCCCTACAGCGTGTACGTCGTTTGTTCGAGGCCCAAAAAGCCGGACATACCGGCACGCTGGACCCTATGGCAACCGGCTTACTGCCGATTTGCCTGGGCGAGGCCACCAAGTTCTCCGCGCACCTGCTGGAAGCCGACAAAATGTATCGCACCCGCGTTGAGCTGGGTGTGATCACCGACACCGGTGATGCAGAAGGCACGGTGATTGAGCGCCGCGATGTGCCGTCGTTGACAGCGGATGACGTTGAAGCCGCGATTGCGCGCTTTCGCGGTGAGATCGATCAGGTGCCGCCGATGTATTCGGCGCTCAAGCATCAGGGTAAGAAACTCTATGAGCTGGCCCGTGAGGGTAAGCAGGTAGAGCGTGCAGCGCGGCGGGTAAGCGTGTATGATGCGCGCCTGCTTGCATTTGACGGCGAAGCCTTCGAGCTTGAAGTCACCTGCAGCAAGGGGACTTACATCCGTACGCTGGCCGAAGATATCGGTTTGGCGCTGGGGTGTGGTGCTCACATCAGTCAGCTCCGCAGGCTCAAAACCGGGCCTTTTACGGGTGACACGATGTGGACCCTCGAAGCGCTTGAAGCATTGGCGGATCAGACCTCGCGTGAGGCTGAATTAATGCCCGCTGATGTGCTGGTGGATCATCTGCCGACGCTTGAGGTGGACGAAACGGCTTACGGGCGCTTAGCCCACGGTCAATCGGCCAACTTGAGTATTGGTACGCTGGCTCCCGATGCGTTGGCAAGGCTTTATTATGCTGAGACGTTTATCGGCCTCGGTGTTGTAAAAGGTGCTCAGGAAGTAGCACCCAAGCGGCTGTTAAGTACCGTCGCTATCTCGTAAGAGTCCGGGTGAAACGTTGCAAGGATGTGACGATTTACGCGAAAATAGCACTTGAAATAGTACTGGAAACGGTACTTGAAATAGTGCTGGAAACAGTACGTCGAAAAGAGTCGCCTGAGACTGCAAATATGCGTGGTCTCACCCATTAAATTTTAGGCATATTGCTTACTGGAGAGACAGATGGCATTAACCGCTGAAACGAAAGCCGAAATCGTCAACGAATACGGCCGCGGCGATAACGATACCGGTTCCCCTGAAGTGCAGGTTGCACTGCTGAGCGCCAACATCAATGGCCTGCAGGACCACTTCAAAACCAACAAGCAGGATCACCACTCGCGTCGTGGTCTGATCCGCATGGTAAACCAGCGTCGTAAACTGCTGGACTACCTGAAGCGTAAAGATTTCGAACGCTATCAGTCTCTGATCCAGCGTTTAGGTCTGCGCCGCTAAGCTATTGTTGGCGAAGATTGAGAAACGGGCAGCTCCTTGTGAGCTGCCCGTTTTTTTATGTATGTCGCCCACAGGCCGTAGCTTTGCCCCGGTGATTTTGGGTTTCTGGTAGCCGTATGGCGCTACAGCGCCTAGAATGGTGGCGAGTCAAAACGACCCAAACGAATAGACAAGTAGATATTAATGTTAAAGGAAGTCGCCGTGAATCCGGTAAAAAAAACGTTTCAGTACGGTCGTAGCACCGTCACGCTAGAAACCGGGCGTATCGCTCGTCAAGCCACGGGGGCCGTTATGGTCACCATGGAAGATACCGTTGTGCTGTGTACCGTGGTGGCGCGCAAAGAAGCCAACCCCAGCCAACCCTTTTTCCCGCTCTCGGTTCATTACCAGGAAAAAACCTACGCAGTAGGTAAAATTCCCGGCGGCTTCTTTAAGCGCGAAGGGCGTCCGACCGAGAAAGAAACTCTGACCTCGCGTCTGATCGACCGTCCGATCCGTCCGCTTTTCCCCAAAGGCTTTATGAACGAAGTGCAGGTTATCTGTACCGTTCTTTCCACCGATCGTAATCACGACCCGGATATTGCCGCGATGCTGGGTACCTCCGCTGCACTGAGCATTTCTGGCGTGCCGTTCAATGGCCCGATCGGTGCTGCGCGCGTTGGCTTCAACGAAGAGCAGGGGTATTTCCTTAACCCGACCGTTGAAGAGCTCGCGACTTCCGAGCTGGACATGGTCGTTGCCGGTACTGAAAACGCCGTGCTGATGGTCGAGTCCGAAGCCAAAGAGCTTCTGGAAGACGAGATGCTGGGCGCCGTACTGTTTGGTCACCAGGAAATGCAGGTCGCGGTTAGCGCGATTAACGAGCTGGTTGCCGAGGCCGGCAAACCGCGTTGGGACTGGCAGCCAGCCCCTGAGAACGTAGCGCTGAAAACCGCCATTGCGGATGCGTTTGAAGCGCAGGTGGGCGATGCCTATCGCATCACCGATAAGATGCAGCGCCAGGATGCCCTGGCAGCCCTGAAAGATCAGGCGGTTGAACAGCTGGCAGCCATTGACGGTGAACCGGTTAACGACAAGTTCAGCAAAGACGAAGTAAAAGGTGCCTTTGCTGGTCTTGAGAAACGCGTTGTACGTTCACGCGTTGTAAAAGGTGAGCCACGCATTGATGGCCGTGACAACTTCACCGTGCGCCCGCTAGCGATCGAAGTGGGCGCGCTGCCCAAGACTCACGGTTCGGCGGTGTTCACTCGTGGTGAGACCCAAGCGATTGCAGTGGCAACGCTGGGCACCCTGCGTGACTCTCAGCTGATCGAGTCGCTGGAAGGCGAGCGTAAAGACCGCTTTATGCTGCACTACAACTTCCCTCCCTACTCGGTCGGTGAAGCGGGCTTTATGGGTGGCCCGAAACGTCGTGAAATCGGCCATGGCCGTTTGGCACGCCGTGGTGTTCAGGCCATGCTGCCGTCTGAAGAAGCCTTCCCCTACACTATTCGTGTGGTATCGGAAATTACTGAATCCAACGGCTCAAGCTCGATGGCGTCAGTATGTGGCTCTTCACTTGCGCTGATGGATGCGGGTGTACCGCTGAAAGCACCGGTGGCGGGTATCGCCATGGGGCTGGTGAAAGACGAAGATGGCTACGCGGTACTGACCGATATCCTGGGTGATGAAGATCACCTTGGCGATATGGACTTTAAAGTGGCCGGTTCAGAAGAGGGTGTTACTGCCCTGCAGATGGACATCAAGATTGAAGGCATCAACGAAGAGATCATGGAGACTGCGCTTCAGCAAGCCCACAAAGCGCGCCTGGGTATTCTTGAGCAGATGAATGTAGTCATCAGCCAGAGCCGTACCGACGTCTCCGATAATGCGCCTTCCATGGCCACCATCAAGATCGACCCGGACAAGATCCGTGACGTTATTGGTAAAGGCGGCGCCACCATTCGGAAGATTTGCGATGATACCGGCGCGTCTATCGACCTTGATGACGACGGTACCGTGCGCATCTACGCTGAAGACAAGGCTGCGGCGAAAAAAGCCATCGATACCGTATTGGCGATTACGGCAGAAGCGGAAATTGGCAAGCTGTATAACGGCAAGGTCGTACGTATTGCTGACTTCGGTGCCTTTGTGAACATCATGCCGGGTACTGATGGTCTTGTGCATATTTCGCAAATCGTGGCTGAGCGCGTTAACAACGTGCGCGATTTCCTGAACGAAGGCGACGACGTGATTGTGAAGGTGCTCGACATCGATAACCGCAACCGCGTGAAGCTCTCGATGAAAGAGATCACCGAAGAAGAGAAAGCAGCGTTTGCCGCTGAAAGTGAGAACACCGCGGGCTAAGTCGCCGTAAGGTTGTCTCTTCCGCCCCCGTAGCCCCTGGTTGCGGGGGCGGAGTCGTTTGGTTGAAAGAAAGTGTGATTAAAAGAGCGTTTGGTTGGGTGGACGTTTTAGTTAGAAGGAAGTAGGCATGGAGAAGGAACAGGCACCGCGTTGGTGGGCGGTGGTCGCCGTGATGATCGGCATTTTTCTATTGGTAACCGCTGAACAGCTGCCTATCGGGTTGTTGTCTCAGGTGGCTTCATCCATGGATGTAACGCCCGGTGTCGCTGGCTTGATGGTAACGGTACCGGGCGTGGTCGCCGCTTTTTCGGCGCCGCTACTGCCCGTGGCGGTAGGCCGGTTGGATCGGCGCATTATGCTCACGCTACTCATGGTCGTCATGGTGATTGGTAGCGTGCTTTCAGCGCTGGCCAGTAGCTTTATCCTACTGCTGGCCGCCCGCGTGCTGGTGGGTGTCAGTATCGGCGGTTATTGGGCCGTGGCCGGGAGTATTGCTCCGCGCTTGGTGCCCAGCGATAAAGTGCCCAAGGCCATGACGATTATTTTTGGCGGCGTAGCCGCTGCATCGGTGCTTGGCGTGCCACTGGGTACCTTACTGGGTGATCTAAGCAACTGGCGAATCGCGTTTGGGGCTTTGGGCGGTTTTAGCCTGTTAACCGCACTGGCACTGTGGTGCTGGCTGCCGCCACTTCCACCCAGGGAGCCAGTCCGTCTCAAAGTGCTGGCCCAGCAGTTCACTAGCCGTGGCGTTCGGGTCGCGGTTCTGGTCACGGGCTTTGTAGTTGTCGGACACTTTGCAGCGTACACTTTCATTAGCCCTATCCTTCAGGAGATAAGCGGTGTAGCTCAGCGCCATGTGGGCAGCTTGCTGCTACTGTATGGGGCGGCAGGAATACTGGGCAATATCGCCGCAGGCATGTTCGCTGGGCGCCATCCTTATCGGGCGGTGCTGGCGATCCCAAGCTTGCTGCTATTGGTGGTGGCGTCTTTCCCGCTGCTCGGGGTCGAGCCTGTCAGCGGCGTGCTGCTACTCATGGTGTGGGGGGCCGCGTTTGGCAGCGTGTCGGTGAGCATACAGACGTGGATTTTACGCACCGCACCCAATACCGAAGCTGCGACCGCCCTGATGGCCTTTGTGTTCAACCTCTCCATTGGGCTGGGCGCGATGGTCGGTGGCCGGGTTGTTGATGCTACTAGCCTGCCTATTACCATGTGGGCCGCATCGGGCCTATTCTTGCTGGGCGCGCTGTTGGTATGGCGAACACCCGCCACCATTGTGGGTGAAAAGCACCGCTAAGTGCCCCATGAGTGTTAGGTGTCAGGTGCGAAGCCTTGAGG
>NZ_JBQSVC010000007.1:0-134545 GCF_052376035.1 Halomonas sp. AOP7-E1-9 | reverse complement strand
GTGCCTGCAGAGCGTCGCCAAGCGGCGCAGGCAGGCTTGAACAAGGCGGATGCGGTGCTGGCCGTAGGCACTTCGTTAATGGTGTTTTCGGGCTACCGCTTCTGTCGTGATGCTCATTCCATGGGCTTGCCCATTGCCTCGCTGTCGCTGGGTGTTACCCGGGCAGATACGCTACTCAGCCATCAATGGCGCGCCCCATTAACGCCGGTATTAACCCATGCCGTTAAGCGGTTGACGCTGGGTCAGCGCGCTTTGGATACCCACGGGTTGCCTTCCAGCCAAAACCGCCAGGGCGCATCACGGTCATGAGGCTCGGCGTAGTCGATGCCGACACGCGGACCGCTGGCAATGGGCGTCGAGTGGCTGCCTGCACATACCCACAACTGCTCGGCGCGTGTCATATCGTGGCCGTAAAGTGCTTTATCCACGCCAAGTGCCCGGGTGAGTTTGCCGGGCCCGTTACATAATTGCCTGCCCGGTATACTGCGCCGCTCGCGCATGGCGTGTTCGTTAAGCACGGGTTCAACAGCGCGGATCAGCACTGCACAAGGCGACCCTTCAGGTTCGGTGACGATATTAAGCAGCCAGTGCATGCCATACACCAAGTACACGTAGGCGTGACCGGGCTGGCCGAACATCGCCGCCGTGCGAGGCGTTAATCCACGGTGGGCATGGCAGGCTGAGTCGTGGGCGCCGCAATAAGCTTCTGTTTCGACAATACGCGCCGCCATCTGAACGCCGTCTATGACACGCACTAACCAGCAACCTAACAGGTCGTTGGCGACGGCGACGGTATCGCGTTGATAGAAGTCGCGTGACACCGGAGGCAAAGGTAGCCCATGAAGAGATGACATTATCTCACCGCCTGCTTAAGTGAACTGCTAGGGTATTAGGAGATAACGCCCAATGATAGAGGAGGTGACTGTGCTGACGTTTGAGCATTTTTACAAAACACTACCTGAGCCGCTGTGGATGGCGTGCCAGCCCACGCCGGTAAAAGCGCCCAGCTTAATTGCCTTTAATCACTCCCTTGCTCAAACCCTAGGGGCGAGTGAGGTACCTGATAACGCCACGCTGGCGCAGTGGTTTAGCGGCAATACGCTGCCCCCGGGCGCGGACCCTATTGCGCTTGGCTATGCGGGCCACCAGTTTGGTAATTTTGTCTCTCAGTTGGGGGATGGCCGGGCACTTTTGCTGGGCGAAGTGGTAGACGAGCAGGGTCAGCGGTGGGATATACAGCTGAAGGGCAGCGGGCGAACTCCTTTTTCACGCGGCGGTGATGGCCGCTCGCCCTTGGGGCCTGTGCTGCGTGAGTACCTGGTCAGTGAATTTATGGCGGCGATTGGCGTACCCACTACGCGGGCGCTGGCAGCGGTAGCCAGCGGAGAGGTGGTTAGACGCCAACTACCTGAGCCAGGGGCTGTTTTTACCCGAGTGGCTCGCAGCCACGTGCGCGTTGGCACCTTTCAGTTTGCTGCGGTGCTGCGTAATGAACAGACCCTAAAAGCCCTGGCAGATTACGCGATTGAGCGCCACTACCCAGACGCGGCCCAGGCCGATGATCCTTACCTGGCGCTGCTGGAGGCGGTTGTTGCCCGCCAGGCCGCGCTGGTGGCGCACTGGATGAGCGTAGGTTTTATCCACGGTGTGATGAATACTGATAACACCAGCATCACCGGGGAGACCATTGATTACGGCCCCTGTGCCTTTATGGAGCAGTTTGATCCGCAAAAGGTGTTTAGCTCTATTGACGAGGCAGGCCGCTACGCCTTTGGCAATCAGCCCGCGATTGCCCAATGGAACCTGGCCCGCCTAGCGGAAACGTTACTGCCGCTAATGCAGGCGCAGGGCGATGAGGCGGTGGAGCAGGCAACGCAAGCCATTCATCGTTTTACCGATATACATGCCGATGAGCAGCGCAAGCGTCAGGCGGATAAGCTAGGGCTTTCGTCTGATAGCGAGCAAGCCAATACGCTGATGGCGTCGCTTGAAATCCAAATGGCCCAAGGCAAGATGGATATGACGGCAACCTTTGACGCGCTGACCCAGTACGCCGCCTCACCGGGTGCCCAAACCCATGATGCCGTGCTTGCGTTAACCACTCAGCCTGACGCCTTGGGCGCGTGGATAGAAGCCTGGCAGGCCGAATGTGTTGCCCATCAGGATGCAGCGCGTTGGGAAGCGATGCGGCACGCCAATCCGGTCGTTATTCCGCGTAATCACCGCGTTCAGGAGGTCATTAATGCCGCTTACGAGGGCGACTACGCACCTTTTCATACCTTGCTTGCAGCGGTGACTAAGCCCTTCGAGGATTCACCGGAAGCGCGCCGCCTAGCCGTTCCCGCCACCAGCAGCGAACAAGTATTGAGAACGTTCTGCGGAACCTGAACAGGAAAAACCTGTGATAAACTGTGTTTTTTTACAGGTGAGAAGGGTGGCCAGTGCGCAAAATTATCCACTGCGACTGTGACTGCTTTTACGCGGCGGTAGAAATGCGCGACAACCCGGCGCTCAAGGATATTCCCATTGCCATTGGGGGGAGCGTCGAGCAGCGCGGGGTGGTCGCAACCTGCAATTATCCCGCCCGCGAATACGGCATTCATTCCGCCATGCCGATGGCTCAGGCACTGAAACGCTGCCCACATTTAACGCTTATCCGTGGCGATATGGCCAAGTACAAGGAAGTGGCGCGCCAGGTCTTTGCGATTTATCGCGAGGTGACCGATTTAATCGAACCGTTGTCGTTGGACGAGGCGTTTTTGGATGTCTCCGAGGTGACGCTGCACCAAGGCAGCGCCACGCGCATGGCGCAGGCGATCCGCGAGCGGGTTCGGCGGGAGGTAGGCATCACCGTGTCGGCGGGAGTGGCGCCCAACAAGTTCCTCGCCAAAATCGCCAGCGACTGGAATAAACCGGACGGCCTGTGTGTGATTACGCCTGATGAAGTGGAGCACTTTGTTCAGGCGCTGCCGGTGAAAAAGATTCATGGAGTGGGCCCACGCACCGCTGAAAAGATGGCGCGGCTGGATATCCATACCTGCGCTGACCTGCGCGCTCGCCCACTTACTGAGCTGGTGGAACAGTTTGGCCGCTTTGGTAAACGCCTGCACGAGTTAAGCCTCGGCCATGACGAGCGGCCGGTTAAAACCCATCGTGAGCGTAAATCGGTAAGTACCGAGCAGACCTATGCCAAGGACCTGCCCACGCTTGCGGCGTGCCGCCAACAACTCCCCGTGCTGTTAGAAGATTTAGAGCGCCGCTATGCCCGCCTGGACCCACCGCCTGGGGTAAGAGGGTTAATGGTCAAGGTGAAGTTTAACGATTTTACCCAAACCACGGTGGAGCATGCCGACCCCGCGCCCAACCTTGAGCAGTTCGAAACGCTGTTGAACGTTGGTTGGGCACGCGGCGAGCGCCCGGTGCGCCTGCTGGGGGTGGGGTATCGCTTGGCAGAAGCCGCCCCGGCCGAGCAGCTCTCTCTGTTTTAGAAATCAGCGCCTACCGATATTTTGTTAGCCTGTTAAACCTTATGTCGATTGACGCTCTTTAGTCCGCACGTTAAAACGGTTGTATGAAAATACTTATATGAAAACGCTTGTATGAGAAAGATTAAATGAAAACGGTATTGCCACGTGCACTGGCGACCATAACGGCGGCGTTAAAGGCCCAAGAGTTTTTTTATGACAACAACCCCCGCACGGCCTCATTTGATGTTTGCCCATGCCAATGGGTTTCCTGGGCTAAGCTATAAAAGTCTGCTCGAACCCTTGGCCGATACCTTTGAGATCCACCCCGTGGATCGGCTAGGGCATCATCCGGACTACCCGGTGAACCACAATTGGGCCAACCTGGTGGATGAGCTATTAAGCTATCTGCCGGATACCGAAGCACCCCTGCTAGGCGTGGGGCATTCGCTGGGCGGCACGCTGATGGCCATGGCGGCCGACAAGCAGCCCGAGCGTTTTTGCGGGGTGATCCTGCTCGACCCGCCGTTGATGTTGGGAGCCGATGCCTGGGCCATGAAAGTGGCCAAGCGTTTTGGTTTTATAGATCGCATCACACCTGCAGGTAAGACCCAAGGCCGGCGCAGCGTATGGCCAAGCCGCGAGGTGATGGCTAAATCCTTGAGCCAGCGCGGCCTCTTTAGCCGCTTTACCCCGGCAGCGCTTAACGACTACATTGAAGCAGGTACCCGGCTTTTAGAGGATGGCAGCGCAGAATTGACGTTTGATCCGCGTGTCGAGGTGGAGATTTTTCGCCACTTGCCGGACCACCTTTCGCGCTTGCCGAGCCGGGTAGGCGTGCCGCTGGCGATTATTGCCGGTCAGGAGTCGGATTTGCTTACCGCAGCTCGTATCAAACGTTTGAAGCGGAAAGGCTTAACCGTGAGCGACACGCCAGGAACCCATATGTTTCCGATGGAGCACCCCGACGAAACACGGTTAGCCATTCTGGCCGCTTGGCAGCGCTTTTCGAGTGCAGCGGGTAGGCCACCACACACAGCGTAAGGAGGCGTTATGTATCTTTCTGTGCAGCTTAGTTACTACCCGCTGGGCAATGATGTTAAACCGCTGGTAAAAGACGTGGTCAAGCGCCTTGAGGCGACGGGGCTAGAGGTGTATCCCAACCGCATGAGCACTCAGATATTTGGTGAGTTCGATGCGGTGATGGCAGCCTTGAGCGATGTGATGAAATGGTCGTTTGAGACCTACGGCAAAGCGGTATTTACGGCCAATTTCCTGGAGGGCGATCGACGACCCCGTGATTGATTTGGCGACGAAACGCCGCTCAATTTGAGCGGCGCGTTTGTTTTCGACACGTGGTCGCTCTAAACCAGCGATTCCAGGCATGACTCGATAATATCCAGCCCTTCGTTCAAAACGTCGTCTTCGATGGTAATGGGCATTAAAAAGCGGATGGTGTTGCCGTACATCCCGCAGGAAAGCAGAATCAAACCCTCTTCGCGGGCCTTCTTGCATAATGCGCTGGCAAGCTCTGCATTGGGTGCTCGGGTAGTTTTATCAGCGACGAGTTCAAAGGCGGCCATAGCGCCCATGTGACGAACATTAGCGACGCTTTCGTAACGTGCCTGCCACTGATTAAAATGCTTGGCCAGCTTATCGCCGAGGGCTTGGCTTTTCTCCAGGATGTTCTCTTTCTCAAACACTTCCATAACGGCAAGTGCGGCAGCGCAGGCGGTTGGGCTGCCTGTGTAGGTACCACCCAATGAGTTGGGGCCTGAGGCGTCCATTATTGTATCGGTACCTACCACGGCTGAAACCGGCATGCCGTCGGCCATGCTTTTGGCCATGGTCATGATGTCGGGCTCAACACCGCTGTGCTCAATGGCGAACATCTTGCCTGTGCGCCCGAAGCCAGACTGCACCTCGTCAATAATCATCAGAATGCCGTGCTCATCACAGATGTCGCGGATCTTTTTGAGGAACGAGGCCGGTGCCGGGTAAAAGCCGCCTTCGCCAAGCACGGGCTCCAGGATGATGGCGGCGGTATTGGACGGGCCCGCGTCGGTTTTAAGCGCCATCATCAGGCCGCGAAGGGCTTCATCTTCACTAACACCGTGATAATCGACCGGGTAGGGCGCCCGAAATACGGTGCCTGGCATGGGGCCAAAGTCGGTTTGATAGGGCGCTACTTTGCCGTTCATCGCCATGGTGAAGAAGGTGCGGCCGTGGTAGCCGCCATCAAAGCAGATGACGTTAGCGCGTCCGGTCGCTGCGCGGGCAATCTTGACGGCATTTTCCAGCGCTTCGGCGCCGGAGTTGGCCAGCATTACCTTGGCATGGCCACGAACCGGTACCAGGTGGCTAAGTTTTTCGGCTACACGAACGTAGCCTTCATAGGGCATGACCGTTTGGCAGGTATGCACTACCTTGTCGAGCTGTGCCTTCACCGCGGCAACCACTTTAGGGTGGCGGTGGCCGATGTTCAGGACGCCGATTCCGCCAGCAAAATCGATAAATCGGTTGCCATCAGCATCCCACACTTCAGCGTTTTCGGCATGGTCGGCAAACGCTGTGGCAGGGCTCGCTGCGCCGTTGGCAACGTATTTCCGCTTTAGTTCGTTTAGCTCAGCATTGCTCATGGCTCAACTCCTATCTAATAAGGGATAGGCTTTCAGCATAGTGCGTAATTAATAGGCGTAAACACCGTATACGCCGAGCAATCAAATAATACCTGCCTCACGCAGTGCCTGTTGTTGGGCCGGGCTAATGCCGATGTCTTTTAACACACGTTCAGTATGCTCACCCAAGCCTGGCGGTGCTGTGCTGGCGCTCATGGAGTGACCATTGACGCGAATAGGGTTAGCCACCAGGTCCACCTGGCCCGACTGTGAGTGGGGCAGGGTCTGTTTTAAGCCGCGCGCTTTTACATGCGGGTCATCAAATACGCGGTCCAGCGTATTGATGGGGCCGCTGGGCACGCCTGCTGCTTCAAAGGCGGTTAGCCATGTATCCATGGTTCGCTGAGCAAGGGCCGCTTCGAGTAGGGGAACGAGTGTTTCACGGTGGTTAACTCGGGCACCGTTGGTGGCGAAACGCTCATCGAGCGGCAGATCGCTTAGCGAGAGCACCTCACAAAAGCGCGCAAACTGTGCGTCATTGCCTACGGCCACAATGATGTGTCCATCCGCGGTCGCAAACGCTTGATAGGGCACGATGTTAGGGTGCGCATTGCCCAAGCGTTGAGGCACGTTGCCGGAGGTTAAGTAGTTAAGCGCTTGGTTGGCCAGCACGCCTACCTGGACATCCATCAGCGCCATATCAATATGGCAGCCGACGCCGCTGTCACGGCGTTGATAAAGCGCTGCCAGCACAGCGTTGGCGGCGTACAGGCCAGTAAAAATATCGGTAAACGCCACGCCGCTCTTCACCGGGCCGCCACCGAGTTCACTGTCGGGTTTGCCGGTCAAACTCATGATGCCGCCCATGGCTTGAATCATAAAGTCGTAGCCTGCGCGGTGGGCGTAGGGGCTTTGCTGGCCAAAACCGGTAATTGAGCAGTAGATCAGCGCCGGGTTAAGTTCTTTTAGGCTGGCGTAATCCAGGCCGTATTTCTTCAGGCCGCCGACTTTAAAGTTCTCAAGCAGCACATCTGACTGAGCGACGAGCTGCTTGATCAGCGCCTGACCCTCTGGCCTGGCCATATCAATCGTTACCGAGCGTTTTCCCCGGTTGGCGCACAGGTAATAGGCTGATTCTGCGGTGTCTTCAAGCCAGGGAGGCCCCCAGTGGCGCGTGTCGTCACCGCTGCCTGGGCGCTCGACCTTCACTACATCGGCCCCCAAGTCCGCGAGCATTTGGCCACACCAGGGCCCGGCCAGTACGCGAGAAATATCGAGTACCTTAATGCCCGCCAGCGGTTTGGTTACGTTGCTCATGATGATTCCTGTGGCCTGTTGTGGTTTGTGCGCGGCAGCTTAGAAAAATGCCTGAATGCCGGTTTGAGAGCGGCCAAGAATCAATGCGTGAACATCGTGGGTACCTTCATAGGTATTCACCGACTCCAGGTTCACCATATGGCGAATTACCCCATACTCGTCGGAAACGCCGTTACCGCCGTGCATATCTCGCGACATGCGCGCAATATCCAGCGCCTTGCCGCAGTTGTTGCGTTTGATCAGCGAAATCATTTCCGGCGCCCAGTTGCCGCTATCCATCAGGCGACCCACCTGAAGCGCGGACTGAAGGCCCAGAGTGATTTCCGTTTGCATATCGGCCAGCTTTTTCTGGATCAACTGGTTAGCCGCCAGCGGGCGATTAAACTGCTTGCGGTCCAGGGTGTACTGGCGGGCGGCATGCCAGCAGAATTCAGCGGTGCCCATTACACCCCATGCAATGCCATAACGCGCTTTGTTCAAACAGCCAAAAGGCCCTTTAAGGCCGCTGACGTTAGGCAGCAGGTTCTCTTCAGGGACAAAGGCGCCATCCAGTACGATTTCACCGGTAATCGAGGCGCGAAGTGACACCTTGCCTTCAATTTTGGGGGTGGAGAAGCCTTCTGTGCCACGTTCAACGATAAAGCCCTTGATCTGGTTGTCGTGGGCCGCCGACTTGGCCCATACCACGGCAATATCGGCAATCGGGCTGTTGGTAATCCACATTTTGGCGCCGGTTAACCGATAGCCGCCGTCGACTTTTTCCGCGCGGGTAATCATCCCGCCTGGATCAGAGCCGTGGTCGGGTTCGGTAAGGCCAAAACAGCCGACCATTTCACCGCTGGCAAGCCTGGGCAGGTACTTTTGTTTTTGCTCTTTTGAGCCATACGCTTCAATGGGATACATCACCAGCGACGACTGTACGCTCATGGCCGAACGGTAGCCGGAATCGACACGCTCCACTTCTCGGGCTATCAAGCCGTACGCAACGTGGTTAACGCCTGCGCCGCCGTACTCCGGGGAAACGGTCGCGCCCAGCAGGCCCAGTTCTCCCATCTCCGTCATGATCTCGCGGTCAAAGCGCTCTTCACGAAATGCACTTAATACACGGGGCTGTAGGTTGTTTTGGCAGTAGTCGTGGGCGGCATCACGAATCTGGCGCTCTTCCTCGGTGAGCTGGTGCTCCAGCAATAGCGGGTCGTCCCAATTGAAATGTGTCATTACGTAGTCTCCTGAGGATTCTTGAGGGAAGCAGGTTCGCGTCGACACATCCAGGCGCCCACGCCGATCCAGCGATCTACTTTGAAAGCTATTCCAATTTATCGCCGTTATTTAAAAATATCTACATTTTTTTGAAATGAAGAATTTATTGGATGCCGCGAGCCTTAAGCACTTGCGTAATGATGGGGACTGGCGTCATCAAGTGGTCGCGCATTAACGTGTCAGCCTGCTCAGCATTGCGGGCCAAAATAACCTCAACAAGGGCAGCGTGCTCTTGGCGCTTTTGCGCTAGTGCGGTGGGTGACATAACGGTTTCCTGTAGCCACAAGTGGCGGTAACGTTCCACCTGATCAAACAGAGTGTGGCGCATTTGCAGCAGGTGAGGGGAGTTGCAGCCGCTGGCAATCGCGGTATGGAACTCCTTGTGACGTGTATCCCAGCCATCAAGTAGTTCATCGGGCGAGCTGATATCGGTTACCCTGGAAAGCCGGTGTGCCGTGGCTACCACCGAGGCTTCCCACTCATCGTCGCCCCGCTCGATGGCCAGGCGCAAAATAAGCCCTTCCAGCTGGGCACGTGCGTCATAAATATCATTAAGCTCAGCAAGTGACATGGGCGCTACGCGGTATCCCCGCTGGCTAATAGCCACGACCAGGCGGTCGGCTACCAGTTGCGAAAGCGCCTCCCGTAGCGGCCCGGTGCTAACGCCGTAATGCTCCTTTAAGCGGCTCATAAGGAGCTTCTCTTCAGGCGCATAGCGGCCTCGGATAATGTCGTGCTTGAGCGTGCGGTAAGCGTTAATCGCTAAATTTTGACGTGGCGCATCTGGCTCCATGGCAATCTCCATTGCTATAACGTCGGCTCGCTGGTGAAAGGGTGGCAAACCGGCGAAGATATAAGAATAGCGGCTATTATTACTAAAAATTAACACTTTGGCATAAGAGGCGTGATTGATGTGGGATTTCATCATTATTGGCGGCGGAATCCTTGGGATGTCTACCGCAATGCAACTGCAGCAGACCTACCCTGATAAGCGTCTGCTGGTGCTTGAAAAAGAGCACGGCCCCGCTCAGCACCAATCCGGCCATAACAGCGGTGTTATTCATGCCGGGGTGTACTACACACCGGGCAGTTTGAAGGCGCGGTTTTGTCTTGAGGGCAACCGAGCAACGCGGGCGTTTTGTGATCAGCATGGGGTCGATTACGTCATTTGCGGCAAGCTGCTGGTAGCCACCGATGCCCTTGAAATCCAGCGCATGCAAGCGCTTTGGGAACGTACTGCGGCCAATGGTCTGGAGCGTGAGTGGCTTAGCGCGGAGGCGCTTAAAGAGCGTGAGCCGAATATCCGTGGCGAGGCCGCTATTTACGTCCCTTCAAGCGGCATTGTCGACTATGCCCAGGTGACTCGCGCCATGGCCGCTGAATTTGAGCGCCTTGGCGGGAAAATTCGCTATGGCGTTGAGGTGAAAGGGTTGGAAGAGCGCCGTGCCGAGGTGGTGGTCTCCACCTCCAACGATACGTTGAGCAGCCGCTACCTGGTGACCTGTGCCGGGTTAATGGCTGACCGGGTGATCCGCATGCTGGGTCAGAAACCAGGCTTTACCATCTGCCCGTTCCGGGGGGAGTACTATTTACTGCCCGAGCAGCATAATCATATCGTTAACCACTTGATTTACCCTATTCCAGACCCGGGCATGCCGTTTTTGGGCGTGCATTTAACCCGAATGATCGATGGCCGGGTAACGGTTGGCCCCAACGCGGTACTAGCGTTAAAGCGTGAAGGCTATCGAAAACAGGATATGTCGCTACGCGATATAGCTCAGATGTTGTCCCATCCCGGTATTTTAAAGGTATTGGGCAAGCACCTTAAGCCAGGAATCGGGGAGATGAAAAACTCGTTCTATAAGCGTGGCTACCTGGAGCTGGTCCGCAAATATTGCCCTGATATCACTATTGATGACCTTCAACCTTACCCCGCAGGCGTTCGCGCCCAGGCCGTATCCCGTGACGGTAAGTTGGTCGATGACTTTTTATTCGTCAATACACGGCGGACGGTGAACGTAGGCAATGCTCCTTCGCCAGCGGCAACGTCAGCGCTTCCTATTGGGGCGCATATTACTCAGCAGGTCGTGGCACTATTGTCCCATTAACATCAACGCAACAGCCGTGCTAACGTCACGTGGCCGCCGCTGCGAATGCAGCGGCAAGCACAATAAATATTCTGATCGTCACGCATACTTATAAGTCCAAGCCGGACGGAGGCAACTCGCATGCAAACACTAAAATATGCAGCCGCAGCATCCCTGCTCGCCATAGCACTGCCCGCCAGCGCCCAACAGCTTTCTATCGCCACTGGCGGTACCGGGGGCGTTTACTACCCTATTGGCGGCGGCCTGGCTGAAATGATCAATAACCATATTGAAGGTGCTCAAGCGACGGCGGAAGTGACCGGCGCCTCGGTTGAAAATATGGGGCTCATCATGCGCGGCGACGCCGATCTTGCCACCGCACTGGCCGACACGGTGTACCAAGCCTATACCGGCACCGACGATTTTGAAGGGCGTCAGGTGGAAAACACTCGGGCGCTGGCATCCCTCTACCCCAATGCGGTGCAGTTGGTGACGCTTGCCGAATCCGATATTCAAAGCATCAATGACCTGGCGGGCAAGCGAGTTTCGGTTGGCGCACCGGGTAGCGGCACCGAGCTTAACGCCCGCGCCGTACTGGAATCCAACGGCATTAGCTACGAAGACTTTACTCCCCAGCGGCTCAATTTCAACGAAACGGCCGATGCCATCCGCGATGGCGATATTGATGCTGGTTTCTGGAGTGTTGGCCCGCCCACCAGCTCCATTCTTAACCTGGCCGCCACGCGCGACATTCGCTTGATCAGCCTGTCCGATGAAGAAATTGCCAACGCGCAGGAAGAGGAAGCGGTGTTTGCTCCCTATGAGCTTGCCGCTGGCATGTACGACGGCATGGACGAAGCCGTTCAAACCATCGGCATCCCCAATGTCCTGGTGGTTAACGCCGAGATGGATGAAGAGCTTGCCTACCAACTGACCCAACTGCTGTTTGAGCACACCGATGAGCTGATTGCCGTCCACCCCGCCGCCAACGACACCACGATTGAGTTCACCATGAATTCAACGCCGGTGCCGCTGCACCCGGGCGCAATTCGCTACTTTGAGGAAATGGATGTCGAAATTCCGGACCGTTTGCGTCCGTAACGACGCCTTCATCTAACGGAGCATTCGTCATGCAGTGGCAACAAAAACTGATGGCGCTCCTGTTGGTCTGCTTACCGTTTGCCGAGGCTGGGGCTTCCCCCGCCTCGGCGTCTGCGTACCTTACGGTTACCACTGAAGATGGCGAAACGCTGTTGGAGGCGGCCGCTCCTGAAGGCGTGCGCTGGTGCATTCAGTGGCAGCATTCGGTCGAACACTTCACGGTGCTGGATTGCTATCGCAACGCCAGCGGTGTCATGCAGCTTGAGCGCAGCCACCAGCCCGACTTTGCCGCAGGACTTGGGCATATTGTTGGCCGAGGTGAGCAAGTGTCTGATGGCCAGGGCGGTTATTGGATCAATGCGATTAATGAGCCTGTCATCAATAACCGGTATGTACTTCGAGTCGGTGCTAATGCGGTCAACCATCAAGTGGTATGGCCCGATGGCGAGCACCCTGACATTAGCCTGAGCGAGCAAGCGGCAGGGCAGCGAGTCATCATCCAACTGGGTGAGCCAGAGCGCTTCTAAAAGAAACAAGCGAGACAACACTTCCGAGGACTTCATGAACGAATCCACTCCACCGCCGGTATTAATGCCGGGCGGTAATGCGATTCAACCCCGCCTGGTGCTGCGGTGTATCACCATTGTGGCTGTCGGGCTTTCCCTGTTTCAGCTCTACTCCGCCGGTATTCAGCCGTTGGGGCTGTTTTACCAGCGCGGTATCCACTTGGCGCTGATTATGCTGTTAGCGTTTTTAATGTTCCCGGTTTTTGGGCCGAACCGTAAGCGAGGTGTACTTGGCTGGGGAATTGATCTTGTCTTTTTAGCGGGCGCGCTGATTACCGGCGGCTATCTTGTGCTGTTTTTAGACGAGATTATCAATCGTGCGGGTTTCTGGAGTGAAACCGATATTCTGGTGGCCTGCATTGCAACGGTCACGGTACTGGAAGCCAGCCGCCGTGCCGTGGGCTTCGGGATGACGATTATTGGCGTGCTGGCCATCATATACGCCTTTGCCGGGCCACGCGGTGAGCTGCCTTGGCTTGGCGAGTGGCTGCCCGGTATTTTAAATCATCGTGGCTATTCTCTGGACCGAGTAGCAGGCCAGCTGTACTTGGGCCAGGAAGGTATCTTTGGTTTGCCGTTAGGGGTTGCCGCGACCTACATCTTTATCTTTGTGCTGTTTGGGGCGTTTTTAGAGAGCACCGGGGCGGGAAAATTCTTTATCGATATGGCCTACGCTGCAACGGGCCGCCAGCGCGGTGGTCCGGCGAAGGCGGCTGTGCTGGCGTCGGCGGGCATGGGGTCTATCTCGGGTAGCGCGATTGCCAACGTGGTCACCACGGGCGCGTTTACTATCCCGCTGATGAAAAAACTGGGCTATCAGCCCAGGCAGGCGGGAGGAATTGAAGCCGCTGCCTCCACCGGTGGGCAAATTATGCCGCCGCTGATGGGCGCAGGCGCCTTTTTGATAGCCGAGTACACCAATACGCCGTACCTGGATATTGTCAAAGTCAGTATTTTACCGGCGATCATGTACTTCGCGACGGTGTATCTGTTTGTACATATTATTGCCCTTAAACAGGGAATGCAGGGCATGCCGAGAAGCGAGCTGCCGAAAATGCGCCAGGTCATGAAGGATGGCTGGCATTTTCTGCTGCCGCTGGCCGTGCTGGTGTGGCTTCTGGTAATGAATCTTTCGCCTATGCGGGTCGGCTACTACGCGGTGATTACCATGATTGCCGTGGCGGTTTTACGTTACGCGTTATGGTACTTCTTTGTCGCGCCTGGCCAGGGTCAGCCAGTGACAGTCAGGCGGACCCAAGAGGTGGCTTGGATCGGTCTGGTGAAACTGGTGCAGGGCCTTGAGCTGGGCGCACGCAATGCCGTGGCGGTTTCCATGGCGTGTGCGGTGGCAGGCATTATCGTGGGTGTGGTTGGATTAACCGGCCTTGGGCTTAAGTTCTCCTCCATGATGCTCGCTTTCTCGGGCGGCAATCTGGTGCTTGCCTTGGTCATGGTGTTGTTGGCAAGTCTGATTCTGGGTATGGGCCTGCCGGTCACTGCAAGCTATATCGTGCTGATTGTTCTGGTGGGCCCGGCGCTTACGGCGGAGTTTGGCGTGCCGCTACTGGTGGCTCACCTGGTAGTATTCTGGTACTCCCAGGACTCTAACGTGACGCCGCCCATCGCCTTGGCAGGGTTTGCCGGGGCTGCAATCGCGGGCAGTAAACCGATGGAAACCGGCTTTCAGGCGTGGAAGTTTGCCAAGGGGCTTTATCTCATTCCGCTGTTTATGGTGTTCAATCCGGAGATTATTGTCGGCGGCCCGGTGCCGGTGGTGGTCTGGAATGCCGTCATTGCGATTTTTGCGTTGTGCGCCTTTGCCGCCGCCCTTGAAGGGTACTTGTTTACCCGTATGGGCTGGGTGCCGCGTCTTGCCATTGGCGCCGCTATTGTGGGGGTTTTCTACCCCAGCTTGATCACCGAGATTGCCGGTGTTGCCGTCATGATCGTTGCGATTGGCACAAACTGGCGAGCCAGTAAGCATGAAGCGCCGAGTGTTGCATAGCGCTTAAAACGATGGCGAAAGCTGGATGTAAAAAAGCCCGGAGACCATTAGGTTTCCGGGCTTTTGCGTTTCTTGAGTTAGCGGTTACTGGCTTCAGGCTTACTTAGAAGATGGATTCCGCTGTGCCCGAGCCTTGTGAGCCGCTGGCCTCTTCCAGCTCGCGGCTAATCCCGCGCGGCTGGTAGGCGGGCAAGTGGTCGCGGTGGAAGAACTCGCTGATGCCTCCCGGCTGATTGTCATGTAAGCGTCGGCCTGAGTTAGGGTCTACCCGCGCAGTCACCACCGTATCAGGACGCTCAGGCACGGCAGAGGGTGTGCCTTCAAGCGCCTTGCCCATAAAGGCGTTCCAAATAGGCAGTGCAGCGTTGGCGCCATACTCGGCAATGGTTTCGTTGCTGTCTTTGCCCACCCAAACGGTTGTCACCAGGTCGGTGTTAAAGCCTGCAAACCATGCGTCACGCTGGCTGTTGGTGGTGCCGGTTTTACCGACGATATCTTCACGGTTAAGGCTCAGTGCCCCACGGCCAGTACCCGAGGTAATAACATCACGCAGCATATCGCGCAGAATGTAGGTGGCCGCTGCGTTGGCAACGCGTTTGGCAACCGGGTATTCACGGCCATCAATCTCAACGGTTTCCTGACCCTCTGCACAGCTGGGGCAAGCCACCTGGGGTGTCGCTTCATCAATGAGCTCATGATCATCATTGCGAGTTACACGTTCAATAAACCACGGCGCCACTTGAAAGCCGCCATTGGCAATCACGGAGTAGGCGTTGGTCATTTCCATGGGCGTTAGGCTTGCGCTGCCCAAGGCCAAAGAGAGGCCATGAGGCAGGCGGCCTGGCGCGAAGCCAAAACCTTCCAGATAGTTGATCGTATGATCAAGCCCCATCGCCTGTAGAACGCGAATAGTGACCAGGTTGCGCGAACGAGCAAGCGCCGGGCGTAAGCGCATTGGTCCTGCGAAGTCGCGGCTGGAGTTAACAGGGCGCCAGAGCGAGTTACTGCCATCGTCCAGTACAACAGGCGCGTCATTGATCACGGTGGAAGCGTTCATTTCGCCATCTTCAAGTGCCGCAAGGTAAATGAAGGGCTTGAAAATAGAACCCGACTGGCGCTGTGCCTGAACCGCGCGATTAAACTTGCTGGCGTTAAAATCAAACCCGCCCTGCAAGGCGAGAATAGCGCCGGTACGTGGGTCTTGAGCAACGAGCGAGCCTTCTGCATCTGGCCGCTGAGAAAGGCGTACGGTGCCATCCTGAGTTTCGAGAATGCGAACCAGGTCACCGCGTACGGCAATCTGGTCGGCAGAGCTTGGCTCAGCACCACGACTGCGCGGGCTGTTATAGGTACGTGCCCAGCTTAGGCCGTCCCAGTTAATGGTTTTCAGCTCGCCACCACGGGTAAGTACCTGCATTTCACGACCACCGCTTTCCACGACGATGGCGGGTTTTAGCAGACCATAGTTGGGGGTGCGCTCAAGCACCTGCAGCCAGTTACTGACATCACCTTCAACGCCGGCGATTTCCGTTTGGCTACGCTCGGCGGCCTGGCGGGCTGTCTGACGAATTTCAGGCGACTCGGCAAGCTCTTCTTCCAGCCCCTGGGTTGCTGTACGCTCTTGGGCTTCAACGAGACTGGGAGCTATATCGTGCTGTTCAGCGCCCCGCCAGCCGTGGCGTAAATCATACTCAAGCAGGCCATTGGCCAAGGCCTCGCGGGCAAACGGCTGAAGCTCACTGTCCAGCGTCGTATAAATGCGGTAGCCGCCGGTGTACGCCGCATCGCCAAAGCGCTCAATCGCATATTGACGCGCCATTTCTGCCACGTAAGAAGCATCTACTTCGGTTTGGGTGAAGTGACGACGTGCAGTAACCGGCTCCTGTACGGCAGCCTGATAAGTGGTGTCATCAATAAAACCCAGCTCGCGCATACGGAACAGAATCCAGTTGCGACGAATCAGTGAGCGCTCGGAGTTGGCCAGCGGGTTAAACGCGGAAGGCGCTTTAGGCAACCCGGCAATCATGGCCGTTTCTGCAAGCGTCAGTTCGGAAAGCGGCTTGTCGTAATAGGTATCGGCAGCGGCTGCAATGCCATATGCTCGATTTCCTAAGAAAATTTTGTTAACGTAAAGTTCGAATATCTCATGCTTGCTGAGCAGTTTTTCCATCTGCAGAGCCAGCAGAATTTCACGCAGCTTACGAGTAAAGGTTTGGTCAAGCGTCAGCATATAGTTACGCGCGACCTGCATAGTGATGGTGGAGCCGCCTGATTGAATGGCACCACTTCGGGCAAGCTCAACGGCCGCCCTTGCGAGTCCTCGAGGATCAACCCCCGAGTGCTCAAAGTAATTGGTGTCCTCGGCGGCCACCAGAGCGTTGACCATGTTCTGAGGTATTTCGTCGAAATCAACGACGATGCGCCGTTCCTCACCAAACTCACCGATTAACTTACCGTCATTGGTGAAAATTCGTAGAGGTGAGTGAAGCTCGAAGTCTTGCAACTGACGAACATCAGGTAAGCCAGGCGAAAAATAGATAGCCGCGCCCACCATGGCTAACGCGGCGGCCCCGACTAACGACACGATAAGAAAGAACAGCGACAGAATGAGGGTTCGCAAAAACGTCATGAACAGAGGGCACCCATGAAAAGGAGAATAGGATCGGCATCCAAGCGGCCGTATCGCGCAATTGGCTGCCATTATAGGAAGGCGAGGCAGCGGCCACCAGTGTTGATATGCCGTAAATATAACGGCGCGTTACCTGACTAGCGCGTTATGCCACTACTTCTTGGGCATATCAGATGGCAGGAATAAACTCATAATGCGCCTGTTTAAAGCCAGTAAGGGATTGATCGGCATCGATATTACATCGACCGCCATCAAGCTGTTGGAGCTTAAAAAGAGTCACGACACCTACCAAGTGGAAAGCCATGCGGTTTGCTCACTTCGTGACGGTGCAGTGGCTGAACGGCGTATTCAGGACATTAATTACGTCACAGATAGTTTAAAACGTGCCATTGACCACGCCAAGCCCTCTACGCGTAATGCCGTGGTAGCACTTCCTGCCAGCATGGCGATTACTAAAATGCTCACGTTTGCTGCTGAGTTGAACGAGCAGGAAATCGAGGAGCGTTTGATGATCGAATCAGACCGTCATCTGCCTTTTCCGTTCAATGAAGTGGCGTTTGATTTTGCATGCCTGGGTCCCGCTCCCTTGGCTGTGCATTTACAACAAGTAATGTTGGTGGCTTGTCGTCAACAGGATGTTTGGCAACTGACAGAGCCCGTGGTGCGCGCAGGACTGGAACCCGTTGCGGTGGATGTCGAAACCTTTGCGATTGAACGTGCCTTTGCTGCGCTGCGCCCTCAGCTATCAGCGGCGTACGACTCTGCCGCAAGCGTTGCGTTGGTCGATATCGGGGCGCAGACAAGTACGTTTCGCGTTTTTCATAATGCACGCACCGTTTACGTCCGCGAAAACCTGCAGGGCAGCGAACCGTTAACCGCCGCGACTCAAGAGCGATACGCGCTCAGTCGAGAAGATTCCTTATGGGCTCGTCAGCATGGCGGCTTGCCAGATGATTTTCAGGACGTGGTCCTGAAGCCTTTTCTGGATGCATTCGCACAAAGCATTGCGCGAGCCTTGCAACTTTATATCGCCACCAGCCGCCAATCGCCTGTGGGTCATATCGTGCTAGCCGGTGATATAAATGCGCTGCCGGGGTTAGCGACCTTTATGGCTGATACGTGTCAGCTACCGGTGACGCCGCTAAATCCGCTGCAGACGATGCCGGTCAACAAGCGCGTGGATAGGCAGGCGCTTACTCTGAATCTCCCCGGCTTGCTGACCGCAAGCGGCCTTGCGATGCGGGCGCCTTTATGAGCATTACGATCAACCTGCTGGCTTGGCGGGAAGAGCGCCGAGAACAGCACACGCGACGCTTTTATACGGTCATGCTGTTGTTACTGATCGCCGGTATCGCGCTGGGTAGTGGGGTTTCGCATGTCTATCAGAGGATGCTGGGCGTTCAGGAGCAGCGCAATGCGTATATCGCTGCTCATATAGAGCGTTATACACATGAAATTAGTGAAGCTGAACGCACTGTTCTGCAGGGAGAACAGCTGCGCCAGCAGTTAACCCGCTTCCAGCGCCTGCTTCAACAGCGAACACAGACGGCTCAGCTGTTTAACGACCTTGCCGCAAGTCTTGGCGAGGGCGTGGTCTTTCAGCACCTTGAACAGCGCCATAATCGGCTAAGCGTATCCGCAGTCGCAGAAGATGAGCGTCAGATAACCGAGCAGTTACGTCGTCTTGCTGAAATGCCGGGGTTTGATATTCCGGTACTCTCCGAAATGGTCAGTGATCCGCAGGGCAGTGGGAGAACCTTCCATTTTGAAGTAACCCTCACTCAGCCGAGCGTTTCTTTGGTCGATTCTGGAGTATCGCCATGAAATCAGGGGCGCCGCTATACCTGCTGCGATGGGGAAAGGTGTGGCAGCAAGAGTGGCAGCGTTTGCGTGCGCTTGACTGGCAGACGCTTGATCTACGTGATGCAGGCGCATGGCCCAGGTTATTAAAAGTGCTGAGCGGCGGGATGGTGTTTCTAATGGCGTTAGTGGTGACCTGCGCATGGCTGGTGAGTGAGCATCGTGCGTCGCTGGCACAGGCACAGCAACAAGAGATAAGGCTGTTAAGCGATTACCGCAGCAGTGTTCACGCCGCTGGTTTGCTGAACGGTGCGCGTACCCAACTGGCTGGCCTGGAGGAGCAAATGACTCGGATGCGTGCCCTGTTAACACTCCAGGCGGCGCTTCCAGCGTTACGGGATAGCATTAGAGACGCTGCTGATGAGAACCAGCTCACCATCGATGATATTTATCTGCGTCCTGTCGTTAGCCAAGTGTCAGAACATCCTATTGATATTCAGGTAGTAGGCGATTATCACCAGTTGGCGCAGTTTGTTACTGATATTAGTCGGTTGGAACACCTTGTCACGCAGCATGACATTACGCTTGCGCCGATTGATCAAGCTGCGAGCAGATTGTCTCTGTCGTTTGTGGCTAAGGCCTATAGCGACGCTGATGCTGTCAGCCAGGATGAAAGCGAAGAGGCTGAAGGCGAAAAGGGTGGCGGCGAAAATAGCTTAAATCGGCGGGAGGAAGATCAGTGAAGTGGCTTGCCCGCGTGATGAGCTGCCTGGTCAGCGTCGTTTTGCTTTCTGGTTGTCATGGGCCTGAGCTTGATCAACTGGATGACACGCTCTCAAGGATTCGCCAAACCCCAGGCACTCCCTCCGCTTCGCGTATTGAGCCACTGGTTGTATATCCCGTAGAGGCGTATGGCTACTCAGACACGCGCAGTCCTTTTCAAGCAGTGCAGTCGCCTTTGCAGATAGCTGACGTAAACCAGGATGCCCCGCTGGTGCCTGACGCACAGCGAACCCCCGAGCCGCTTGAGCGTTTCTCTATTTCGGAGCTTCGCCTGGTGGGCACGCTGGTTATGGGAAAGCGCCATGTCGCGTTGATAGAAACGCCAGATGGGCATGTAACCAGTGCCCGTGCGGGAGACCATGCGGGCAGCAATGGCGGGCGTATCACGCATATTGAGGCGCACAAAGTCCGTATTACCGAGCGCATTACTACTCAGCAGGGGTGGCAAGAGCAGCAGGTTCTCCTTTCGCTGACATCGCCGCCATGATCAACCCAGGCAACTCGGTGAGCTTACCGAAAGCCTCTTTTTTTCTTATCGGAGCACGCCATGGCCGTGGTTAGTCGAATCATTATGCTTGTGTGGGTGGTACTGCCTTGGCAGGCAGTGGCGTCGGTGTTAACCGATATTGAGGTGCATCCTGTAAGTGCTGGCGCCGTGGATATTGATCTGCACTTCAGCGGTGGCGTCGCCAACGTTCAGGGTTATCGCCTGGAGGCTCCGCCACGCCTGGCGCTGGACCTGGTCGATACACAAAATGGCTTGGGTCATCGCCACATTGAGGTAGCGCGTGCGGGTGTAGAGCACATTAAGGTATTGGAAGGCAGTGGCCGTACGCGGTTAGTTATCGGCCTGGCCAACTCGTCGAATTACACCTCCCGGGTAATGGGGGATCGGCTACGAATTTCCTTGCGTGAATCGACAACGCTTGAATCGCCAATAGAGGGCTCCCTTGACGCCCTCCAGGGCCCGCAGATTAGCGCTATTGATTTTGAGCGTGGGGCTGATCAGGCAGGTCGCTTGCTGGTGACGTTTGACCGCGAAGGCGTCGTCGCAAGCGTTCAGGAAAGCGGCCATGCGAATGTATCGGGCGGCGAGGTAATTGCCACATTGCCTAACGTAACGCTGCCGGATGCGCTTAGCCAGATTTATGACGTCACCGATTTTGCGACACCGGTGATGCGGATCACCCCTCACGTTGATGCGCAGGGAGCGCGTTTGGCACTTACCATCGACGGCCCCTATACCATGCTCTCTTCACAACATGGCCGTGTGCTGAGTATCGAAGTGCAGCCTGCTGACCAGCAACGCTTGGCCGATCATGAGCTCCCGCAAGATAGTTTTAGTGGTGAGCGGATAAGCCTGAACGTCCAGGATATGGAGGTACGTGCGGTGCTGGTAACGCTTGCTGAATTTACGGGGCTAAACCTGATTGCCAGCGAAAGTGTGACCGGACGTATCACGCTGAACCTTAATGAGGTGCCCTGGGATCAAGCGCTTGCCTTGATGTTAAAAAGCCAAGGACTTGCAAGTCGTGAGCATGGCAACGTTATCCTGGTGGCGCCTGTCGCCGAGCTTGCTGAGCTTGAACGCCAGGAAATTGAGGCTCACCGCTATCATGAAGCACTGTCACCAACCATTGATGAATTTATCGAGGTTAAGTACGCGCGTGCTGAAGATCTTGCTCAGTTGCTGCAGGGTGAGGATGGCTTTGGGCTTCTGACCGAGAAAGGGCGGATCAGTGTCGACCCAAGAACCAATGCCTTATTGGTTCAGGACACGGCGAACCAGGTAAGTATTATCAAGCGTACTCTGGAGCGCCTGGATGTGCCGGTGCGTCAGGTGCAAATTGAAGCGCGCATCGTTATCGCCCGGGACACCGCTTCTCGAGCGCTAGGCGTTAACTGGGGCGCTTCGACGACGCGAGGTTTTCAGGCGTTGGATAACGGCAATGTTGGCGCGCGCAATATCAATCCGGATGGCTTGAACCGTGCCCGCAGCGGTTTAGCGGTAGACCTGGGCGCGCCTTCAGGGCCAGGTACAGGATTTAGCTTTGGTTACTTGTCCGGCGACATTTTGCTGGACCTGGAGCTTCGTGCGCTGGAAAGTGAAGGCAAAAGCCAAACCATCTCGCAGCCAAGGGTCATCACGGCCAATCAGCGTACGGCAATTATTCGCCAAGGCGAGGAGCGCGCATTTCAGAGTGTCGATGCGCAGGGAAACCCCGATACTGAATTTAAAGAGGCCGAGCTTTCGTTGGAAGTGACACCGCAGATTACGCCGGATAATCGTATTATCATGGACCTGGTGGTGAAAAATGATAGTTTCAGGGAGTCGGGATTTGGCGGAGAACCGCCCATCGATACCAATCAAATTGAAACGCAGGTGCTGGTCGATAATGGCCAAACGGTTGTATTGGGCGGCATTTTGACCACGGAACAATTAAACCAAATGACCAAAACACCGCTTTTGGGTGATATTCCTTTGCTCGGACACCTGTTTCGCTATACCGAAGAGAGCAATGAAAAGGTAGAGTTGTTAGTCTTTATTACTCCACGACTACTTGACGATGGCTTGGCGGTTCGCTGATGCAGGATTTACCCAACCTTTTTTTGATCGGCCCCATGGGGGCTGGTAAAAGCACAATAGGTCGCTTGTTGGCGGCAGAGCTTACGCGCACGTTTTATGATAGTGACCACGCCATACAGGATCGCTGCGGTGCGGATATCCCGTGGATCTTTGATGTAGAGGGTGAACCCGGTTTTCGCCAGCGTGAGCTGCAGATGATCGATGAGCTGACAAGGCTCTCCTGCGTGGTGATGGCAACCGGCGGCGGCGCCGTGCTGCACCAGGATAATCGCCGGATGCTGCGTGAGCGCGGAACGGTGATCTACCTGATGACCACGGTTGAACAGCAGCTTAAACGCACGGCGAAAGACCGTAATCGCCCGCTTCTTCAGTGCGCAAACCGGGAGCAGGTGCTCAACGATATGTTTGCTGCCCGCGACCCGCTTTATCGCGCCACCTCGGATATTTCAGTGCGCACGGATCGGCGTAGCCCGCGCGCCGTAGTCAATGAGATATTGCGCCGAGTGCGGCGTTTGACCGACCCGCTGGAAAATAGCGCCACGCTTAACTCAAAGGTATCCCAATGACACAGCCCGCCAGTGCTCAGCGTACACTTCATGTTGCGTTGGGTGATCGCAGTTATCCGATCCATATTGGCGCCGGCCTGCTGAGCGACCCAGAGGCGATAACGCCCTATCTGGCCGGTAAGCAGGTGATGGTGGTGACGAATGAAACCATCGCGCCCCTTTATCTGGAGGCACTGTGCGCCAATCTTCCTGACGATGTGGAGGTGCGTACCGTCGTTCTACCTGACGGGGAACAGTACAAGAGCATTGAGCAGGTTAGCCGCATTTGGGACGCGCTGTTGGAGGCAGGGTTTAACCGCCGCTGTACGCTGATTGCGTTAGGCGGCGGCGTAATTGGTGACATGGCTGGGTATGCCGCCGCGTCGTACCAGCGCGGCGTGGCCTTCATTCAGGTGCCCACCACGCTGCTTTCCCAGGTGGACTCTTCTGTCGGAGGGAAAACGGGCGTTAATCACCCGCTTGGCAAAAACATGATTGGTGCTTTCTGGCAGCCGAAAGCGGTACTGATCGACATTGCAACGCTTGCGACACTGCCCGAGCGAGAGCTTTCTGCCGGGCTTGCTGAAGTTATCAAGTATGGCTTTATTCGTGATGAAGCGTTTCTTGGCTGGCTTGAGGCCAATATGGCCGCGCTGCGTCATATTAGCCCCGACGCCATTGTCGAAGCCATCGCACGCAGTTGCCAGATTAAAGCCGACATTGTGGCCGATGACGAAACGGAGCAGGGCGTGCGCGCATTGCTCAATCTTGGTCATACCTTTGGTCACGCGATTGAGGCCCACCAGGGGTATGGCAACTGGCTGCACGGCGAAGCAGTCGGTGCAGGCATGGCCATGGCGGCTGCCCTTTCTCAGCAACTGGGGCGTATCAGTAGTGCTGATTTAACGCGTATCCAGGCGGTGATTGAAAGCGCTGGCCTTCCTCTTCATGCCCCAGCGGATATGCTAAGTGACGACTTTTTAGCCCGGATGCGTCTGGATAAGAAAAACGTGGATACCAGACTTCGGCTGGTGCTGCTAAACGCTACCGGCGATGCATGTGTTGATGACACGACGCCAGAGGCGTTAGTGCGTGCTTTGTTGGATAACTACCCACGGCTGTAACCCGCCTGTAAACGTATTTTGTGCTCACTAAGCCCACCGACAAGGTGGGTTTTTTTGTGCGCCCGGCACGGGCGCACTCCTGGAGGTGCAAGTCCTCCCGTAAGCTGGCCACAGCGAACGAAGCGAAGCGCAACTGCGGAAGGGTGACCAACCGTGGGAAGGAAGCGTGGAGCGTAAACCGCGAGCCGATGAACAAGAACCGGATAGGAGGCGCTGCCGAGCAGGGCGAGCGGGCAAGAAGCCGCGAAGCTCTTGTGGCCAAGGCGACGTAGCGTATATCCGGCGGTTGTGCGGTGAAGGAGTGTGTTCTTACCCGGGGAGATCTCGCCTTATGCCTGAAAGGGCAACGTGACCCCACGGAGCGAGAAGTCAGCAGAGGCCGTAGTAGCTCCTCGTTTTTTTTTTGGAGCAAAGGGCCGAACGAGAAGGAGCGTCAAACGTCTTGTCGATGAGATCAGTAACGCATCAGATGCCCGCGACTGCGGGGCGGGAGAAGGCATGCCAAGGTGAAACCTTGTCGTCCTGCTCCAGCGATGAAACTGGCCTCCCGCGACAAGTGCCGGAGGACGCAGGGCAAGGTCTGCTTGAGCGGGCCTTCGCAAGAGAGAACATGCTACGTGCATGGAAGCGCGTGCGTGCCAACAAGGGAGCAGCAGGCATCGATGGTCTGGATATTGCTCAGACCGCCGAGCACCTAAGGTGGGCCTGGCCCGATATTCGACAGCAGCTTCTTGCCAGTCGATATTATCCTCAGCCTGTCCGCCGAGTGGCTATTCCGAAGCCAGATGGAAGCGAACGAGAACTGGGGATACCCACCGTGACTGACCGTCTTATTCAACAGGCGCTGCTGCAAGTTCTACAACCGCTGATCGATCCCACTTTTAGCGAGCACAGTTACGGTTTCCGTCCGGGCCGCCGGGCCCATGATGCCGTACTAGCTGCTCAGAGCTACGCCCAGCAGGGTTACCACACCGTTGTCGATGTTGACTTGTCTCGATTCTTTGACCGAGTCAATCATGACATTCTGATAGACCGCCTGAGGAAACGCATCCAGGATACTCGTGTTATCCATCTGGTTCGTGCGTATTTGAATGCGGGAATAATGGAGGGAGGGGTGGTCATTCATCGGCATGAAGGGACGCCGCAGGGTGGCCCATTATCGCCGCTACTGGCCAATATCCTGCTGGATGAGGTGGATCGCACACTGGAACGTCGCGGACACCACTTTGCTCGCTATGCCGACGACTGCAACGTTTACGTGCGTAGTCAGAAAGCAGGGGAGCGAGTCATGGCTTTGCTACGTCGCTGTTACAGCAAGCTGCGCTTGACGATCAATGAGTCCAAAAGCGCGGTCACCAGCGTGTTTGGCCGCAAGTTCTTGGGCTACGCTCTATGGGAAGCCAAGGGTGGAGATGTCCGACGTGGTATATCAGCAAAAGCGTTGGGGGCATTTAAACAGCGGATTAGGCAGCTGACACGCCGAAATGGCGGGCGCAGCATCGCACAGGTCGTCGCCTCTCTGCGACGCTACCTTTTAGGCTGGCAAGGCTACTTTAAGCTGTCGCAAACACCTCGTATCTGGCGATCGCTGGACGGGTGGATACGACGACGGTTAAGAGCTTTGCACCTTAAGCAATGGCGTCGGGGTAAGACGATTTATCGTGAGCTGATGCGTCTTGGCGCTACGCCGAGGGTGGCACAATCGGTGGCGGCGTTGAGTCGTCGCTGGTGGCACAACAGCCTGTCGGGAGTCCATCATGTACTAACGGTGGCCTACTTTGATCGGCTGGGCGTGCCCCGTCTCTCATAACCTCAACTTCTCGAACCGCCCGGTGCGGACCCGCATGCCGGGTGGTGTGGCAGGGGACCGGTCAGCCATGCTGACCGCCCCTATGCCGATATGGCCCGATGTTACCAGGTGATGCGCCGAATAATGTTATTAGCATGCCGTATGCACTATCGGCATGGCTATATTAGGGGTGTTTAGACTAAAGTTTAACGCTCGACACCCTTCGTTGAAATAGCGTTATATGGCTTTTTAAGTGTTTGAAGTGTATGCATTTTTCGTTGAAGGGTGGTTTGCAACTATAGGATTTGAAAAGACTTTTCGGGGTTTTGATGTTGGCGGTGATTGCGCTGGCGGGGAGCAAGTCGCTATGCTGAGCGACCATTTTCTTGCGGCAGTGAATCGGGGAAACACCCAGTTATAGGCGGGTAGAGGTTTGTGTGTGAAAAGAAAAACCGTCTATTAAATCATAATAACGCTGCTAATAAAACACCTTTGACTAGAGGCACGCCCATGAATAAAGGTCTTCACCAGCCCGGCGAGTTTCGCGATAACTGCGGCTTTGGCCTTATTGCCCATATGGAAGGGCAGGCCAGTCACGATTTGCTGAAAACCGCTATCGAATCACTCACCTGTATGACGCATCGGGGCGGGATTGCCGCTGACGGTAAAACCGGTGATGGCTGTGGGTTGCTGCTTAAAATGCCGACCCGTTTTATGCGCGAAGCCGCACAAGACGCGCTGGAGATTACGCTGGGCGACCAGTTCGCCGTGGGCGTTGTTTTTCTACCCAACGATGATGCCCGTGCCGAGGCTGCGCGCGAGACGTTTGCGCGCGAGCTGAGTGTTCGTGGCCTAAATGTCGTCGGCTGGCGCGTTGTGCCCACTGATTCAAGCGTTTGTGGCCCCATGGCGCTTGACTGCCTGCCGCGTATCGAGCAGGTCTTTATCGAGCCCGGTGAGAGCGAGCAGTTCACTGTTGATCTGTTTATGGCGCGCCGTTATACCGAGCAGGCTTTACGGGCCGAAGAAGACTTTTATGTCGCATCGCTCTCCTCTGACGTGGTGTCGTATAAAGGCCTGGTCATGCCGGAAGATCTTCCGGCGTTTTATAAAGACTTAAACGACCCGCGTCTGGAAACTGCTATCTGTGTTTTCCACCAGCGCTTTTCAACCAATACGGCGCCGCGCTGGCCGCTGGCACAGCCGTTTCGACTGTTGGCGCACAACGGTGAAATCAATACGATTGAGGCTAACCGCGGTTGGGCGAACTCACGCAAAGCCAACTTTGTTAACGAGCGCCTGCCCGATATCGCCCAGTTGGATGAAATCGTTAATACCACGGGGTCCGACTCTTCCAGCATGGACAATATGCTGGAAGTGCTGCTGACGGGTGGGATGGAGCTGCACCGTGCGGTACGCATGATGGTACCGCCTGCCTGGCAGAACGTTGAAACCATGGATGCTGAGCTGCGCGCCTTCTACGAGTACAACTCCATGCACATGGAGCCGTGGGATGGTCCGGCGGGTGTGGTCATGACCGATGGCCGCCAAGCGGTGTGTATGCTGGACCGTAACGGCCTGCGTCCCGCTCGTTGGGTCATCACCAAAAACGGCTATATCACCCTGGCATCTGAAATTGGTACTTACGGTTACAAGCCTGAGGACGTGGTCGCCAAAGGCCGCGTAGGCCCTGGTCAAATGCTGGCGGTTGATACCCAAACCGGCGAAGTGCTGCATACCCGGGATATTGATGACCGCCTGAAGTCTGCTTATCCCTATAAGCGCTGGCTCAAGCAGGAAGCCAACTATCTGGAATCCGCGCTCACCGAGCTTGCACGCTTCCAGACCATGGAGGCTGATGCGCTGAACGTGCACCAGAAGATGTTCCAGGTGACGTTTGAAGAGCGTGACCAGGTGCTGCGCCCGCTGGCCGAAAGTGGCCAGGAAGCCGTGGGTTCCATGGGTGATGACACCCCCATGGCGGTGCTTTCTAGCCGTCCGCGCCTGTTAACCGACTTCTTCCGCCAGAAGTTTGCTCAGGTAACCAACCCGCCGATTGATCCGCTGCGTGAAGCCATCGTGATGTCGCTGGAAACCTGCTGCGGTGCTGAGCTTAACGTTTTCAAGGCAACGCCTGAGCACGCGCATCGGTTGATCCTGACTACACCGGTACTTTCACCACGTAAATTTACCGCGCTGGTTAGCCAGGACGACCCGGCCTTTGCAAGCCACACGCTGTCAATGGGCTACGACCCGGAACAGCAGAGCTTAAAGCAGGCGCTGAATGCGCTCTGCCAAGAGGCCGAAGCCCAGGTGAAAGCGGGCAAGGTGATCCTGGTACTTACCGATGCGGAGCTGCCCAAGGACATTATTCCTATTCAGGCGCCGCTCGCCGTTGGCGCGGTGCATACGCACCTGGGCCGCCTGGCATTGCGTCCCAACGCCAATATTATCGTTGAGACTGGCTACGCCCGGGATGCCCACCAGATGGCTGTGCTGTTTGGTATCGGTGCGACCGCCGTGTATCCGTGGCTTGCCTATCAGATTATGGCCGATATGCACCGTACGGGTGAGCTTACCGGCAACCCGGCCGACGACCGTGAGAACTATCGCAAAGGCTTGCAAAAAGGCCTGTTCAAGATTCTCTCTAAAATGGGCATCTCAACGCTGGCCTCCTATCGTGGCTCCATGCTGTTTGAAGCCGTAGGCCTTTCTGATGACGTGATGGATACCTGCTTTGCAGGCATGGCATCGCGTATTCAGGGCGCGGGTTTTACCGAGCTGCAAATGCAGCAGGAGCTGTTGGCCAAGGATGCCTGGATTACCCGTAAAGGGATCTCCCAAGGCGGTATGTTCAAGTATGTGCATGGTCATGAGTACCATGCCTATAACCCTGATGTGGTGAAGTCGCTGCAGGCTGCCGTGCAGGAGGGCAGCTACGCCAAGTGGAAGGCGTTTGCTCAGCTGGTTAATGAGCGCCCTGTTGCCACTATTCGTGATTTGCTGACGCTAAAGCCTGCCGCGACGCCGTTGCCGCTTGAAGAGGTCGAGCCGGTTGAAGCGCTGTTGCCGCGCTTTGATAGTGCCGGGATGTCGCTGGGAGCGCTCTCTCCTGAAGCGCACGAGGCGCTGGCCCAGGCAATGAACGAGGCGGGCGGGCGCTCCAACTCGGGTGAGGGCGGCGAAGACCCGGCCCGTTACGGGACGATCCGCAGCTCTAAAATCAAGCAGATCGCCTCGGGGCGCTTTGGAGTAACGCCTGCTTACCTGGTCAATGCAGAAGTGCTGCAGATTAAAGTCGCCCAGGGCGCGAAGCCGGGCGAAGGTGGCCAGCTACCTGGTGGCAAGGTCAACCAACTTATTGCGCGTCTGCGCCACGCGGTGCCTGGCGTCACGCTGATTTCACCGCCGCCGCACCACGATATTTACTCAATTGAAGACCTCGCGCAGCTGATCTTTGATCTTAAACAGATCAATCCGGATGCGCAGGTGTCGGTCAAGCTGGTATCTGAGCCGGGGATTGGCACTATCGCCACCGGCGTTGCCAAGGCTTACGCCGACCTGATCACCGTGTCGGGTTACGACGGCGGCACCGCAGCAAGCCCGCTGACCTCTATCAAGCATGCGGGCTCCCCTTGGGAGCTGGGCCTGCCTGAGGTGCACCAGGCGCTGCGTATCAACGGTCTGCGCGACAAGATTCGCCTGCAAACCGACGGCGGCCTCAAAACCGGATTGGACGTGGTCAAAGCGGCCATTCTGGGGGCGGAAAGCTTTGGTTTTGGTACCGCACCGATGGTGGCGCTGGGCTGTAAGTTCTTGCGCATTTGCCACTTGAACAACTGCGCTACCGGGGTCGCTACTCAGGATGACTTCCTGCGCGGCGAGCATTTCCGCGGCACGGTGGATATGGTCAAAAACTACTTCCGCTTTATCGCTGAAGAAGTGCGTGAGCTGATGGCTATGCTGGGCGTGCGCCAACTGACCGACCTGATTGGGCGTACTGACCTGCTGGAAGTGCTTGAAGGCAACACGGCAAGCCAGCGCAAGCTCGACCTGATGCCGTTATTGGCCAATGACTTTGTACCCGCCGAAGCCCCTCAGTTCTGCACGGTGAGCCGTAACGTGCCGCACGACCCGGGGGCCAAAAACCAGGAAGTGTTGGCGGCGCTGAAAGATGCCATTGAGCATCAAACCGGCGGTGAGTTCAGCTTTACGATCACCAACTGCGACCGCAGCGTTGGCGCACTTACCTCCGGCGCTATCGCCAAGCGTTATGGGGAAGAGGGCCTGGAAAGCGCGCCCGTTACTGCACGCTTTACCGGTGTGGCAGGGCAGAGCTTCGGCGTCTGGAATGCCCGAGGCCTTAACCTGTACCTGGAAGGCGATGCTAACGACTACGTGGGTAAGGGCATGAACGGCGGCAAAATCGTTATCGTGCCACCCAGAGTCAGCCAGTTCGAAAGCTATAAAACCGCGATTATCGGTAACACCTGCCTGTATGGCGCAACCGGCGGCACGTTGATGGCTGCGGGCACCGCTGGCGAGCGGTTCGCGGTGCGTAACTCCGGCGCCACGGCGGTGATTGAGGGCGCAGGCGACCACTGCTGCGAATACATGACCGGCGGCCTGGTATGTGTGCTGGGTGAGACGGGCGTTAACTTTGGCGCAGGCATGACCGGTGGGTTCGCTTATGTGCTGGATGAAGACCGCACCTTCGTGGACAAGTACAACCACGAGCTGGTCGAAATTCATCGCGTCAGTACCGAAGCCATGGAGGCCTACCGCCGCCATCTTCGCGAGCTGATTAGCACCTACGTCGAAGAGACGGGTTCTAGCCGTGGGGCAGCGATTTTAGAAGACTTTAGCGACTACTTGCGTCATTTCTGGCTGGTGAAGCCAAAAGCGGCGAGCCTGGGTAGCCTGCTGGATCAATCTCGGCGTCAGCCGCAATAAACCGCCTGTGTCTACGCTTCGAGGAGAAATATCATGGCTAACCGTTTAAATAACGATTTCCAGTTTGTTGATGTGGGTCGTCAAGACCCACAGAAAAAAGCCGCCCATGCGCGTGCCAAAGAGTTCGCCGAGATTTACGAGCCGTTCAAACCCACTGATGCGGCAAGCCAGGCGCACCGCTGCCTGCACTGCGGCAACCCGTACTGTGAGTGGAAGTGCCCGGTTCACAACTATATTCCCAACTGGCTGCAGTTGGTGGTGGAAGGCAACATCATTGAAGCCGCTGAGCTTTCGCATAAAACCAACTCGTTGCCGGAAGTGTGTGGCCGCGTATGCCCGCAAGATCGGCTGTGTGAAGGCGACTGTACGCTTAACGACGGCTTTGGCGCGGTCACCATTGGCTCGGTTGAGAAGTATATTACCGATACCGCGTTTGCCATGGGCTGGCGCCCGGACATGTCCAAGGTCGTGTGGACAGATAAAAAAGTCGCCATTGTAGGCGCAGGCCCTGCCGGGCTTGGTTGCGCTGATATTCTGGCGCGCAACGGCGTTAAACCCGTGGTGTTTGATAAGTACCCGGAAATCGGTGGCCTGCTAACCTTCGGCATTCCTGAGTTCAAGCTTGAAAAGAACGTCATGGAGCGTCGCCGGGCGGTGTTCGAGGAAATGGGCATTGAATTTCGTCTGAACACTGAAATCGGCACGGATATCGAGTTCGACACGCTGCTTCAGGAGTACGACGCGGTTTTCCTGGGCATGGGAACCTATAAGTACATGGAAGGCGGCTTCCCCGGGGAAGACTTGCCCGGCGTATATAAAGCGCTCGATTTCCTGATCGCTAACGTCAACCGCTGCCTGGGATTCGAAAAAGATCCAAACGATTACATCTCGATGGAAGGCAAGCGCGTCGTTGTTCTCGGCGGTGGCGATACCGCCATGGACTGTAACCGCACCTCGATCCGACAGGGTGCTGCGAGCGTTACCTGTGCTTATCGCCGTGACGAAGAGAACATGCCCGGCTCTCGCCGTGAAGTAACCAACGCGCGCGAAGAGGGCGTTGAGTTCCTGTTCAACCGCCAGCCGGTGGCGGTGGTGGGCGAAGAGAAGGTCGAAGGCGTGAAGGTTGTGCGCACTCGACTCGGCGAGCCTGACGAAAACGGTCGCCGCCGCCCTGAGGTGGTACCAGGTTCTGAAGAGATTATTGCCGCCGATGCCGTGGTCGTAGCGTTTGGTTTCCAGGCAAGCCCTGCGCCCTGGTTTGAGGGCTCGCGCATTGATCTGAACGAGCGTGACCTGGTAAAAGCCCCAGAGCACGGCCAGTTCGCCTTTCAGACCAGCAATGAAAAAATCTTTGCCGGCGGCGATATGGTGCGCGGCTCTGACCTGGTGGTCACGGCTATTTATGAAGGCCGCCAGGCCGCAGAAGGCATCATGAACTACCTGGGCGTGTAATTCACCTTTACTCCAGCTGTCCGGGGCCTTAATTGGCTCCGCGACTACCCCGGCATCAGGCAAACGCGAGACTCCCCAGCCTTTGATTCGACATACTGCTAGTGTGCTCCTCGCACCGATTTCGGCGTACAGCCGAAAAACTTTGTGAAGGCGGCAGTGAAATTATTTGGGTGCTGGTAGCCGACCTGATAGGCCGATTCCGATACCCGATATCCTGCGGCCAGTAATTCTTGCGCTCGCTGCATGCGCATTGCTAGCAGGTGTTGGGCAGGGCTTGTGTCATAGGCTTGGCGAAAGCACCCCTTGAGTTTGTATTCACTGATACCAAGTTTGGCGCACAAGTAGGCATTGTTTAGAGGCTGATCCAAGTGCGCACGCATATAGGCTTCGATTCTTTCAAGCAAGTCCACGTCTCGCCCGATAATTCGTTCTTTCTGCCCCTCCGCAGGGGTTAGCAGGTTGAGTTGTTCGCCGAGTAAGCTGAGGGCATGGATACGCTGGCGTAATCCGTCCTGCTCACCTACCCACGGGTGCTTGTAAAAGCTTAGATGTTGACTGGCGCGGCTGTTAACGTGAGATAGTTGGCGAAAGCTTTCATTGTGACGCAAGGGCTTACCGAGCAGTTGGTCACAGCGCTGTGGTCCGATATAACGCCTTAATGCCGATTCCGATACCACTAATCGTAACTGCTGAGTCTGCTTGTCGGCGGCGTAGCGGCGCTCACCACCCCCTTCCTGAAATACAGACACTGTCGTTTGGTTAGCCGAGAAGTGCAGACGATTGCCTGTACGGTCAAGAAACTCTGATTGACCAGATAAGCCGAAAGTAATCACCAGGGTGCGCTCATTGCCTTCGTGTTGACAGACTTCACGTAATACACGTCCAGACGAGATTTTGGAACGAACAACGGAAAAGCCTGCTTCGCAATCCAGCCGCTCAATCAGGGTATGGCGATGGGGTAAATCGCACTTATGGGAAACCCATTCAGTTAGATGTTGAGCAGTGGTCAACGTTGGGCGTGACAAATTATTCACAGCAAAGCCTTCCTTATTTCCATCCTACTGAGTGCTCTCTATTGCAGAGCATCCAATCATTGCAGAACCAGTCGCCTTGTGATTGAGCTCATAAGAGCACAAGCCCCATAGGCATAAAAACAGCCTAGTCGGAATAGGATATGAATAACGCTGGATGCAATATTAAATGAGAATGATGTGTATTTATTTTGAAAGTATCATTCGTTGACTGCTCAGCCAAGTGGAAGTTGCCGCTTACACACCGTCTGAGTTGGTGTTGAGCGGGGAGTGTGTTTTTAGGGCATATCCGTTTCAGTGTATGTGGTCAAAAGAGGAGGAACTGATGATTTCGATCCTTGTAATATCATCGCTGACAGGCAAATACCCATCATTAGTCTCTGCGCTGACTAACGCGAAGGAGAATTCATGAACCCGGTTCTCTGGCGCTTGTCGCGGCCTTTGCGTCCTTCGATTTTACTGGCTGCGTTCGGCCAAGTGGTTGTCACCGCCTGTCATGTTGGTCAGGCGCTATGCTTAGCCAGTGCTTTGGCCGGGCTATTCGCTGACCAGCCATTGTCCGAACTATGGTGGCCGCTGTCGGTTTTTTTTGTTTTTACTTGGCTACGCATCGTGCTGATGGGGTTGTCTGAAGCACTCGCTATGCGTGTGGCAGGGCTTGCCCGGCACTACTTGCGTCAGCGCCTGATTGGTCAGGTATTACGTGTGGCGGCTGATCCGGCCAGCGACCGAGATAGCGGGGAACTGAGTACCACCTTGGTGCAGTCGGTGGAAGCCTTGCAAGCCTATTACAGCCGTTATGTGCCTGCAGTGCTGGGTGCGGTGTTTGGTGGCGGGGGTGTGCTACTGCTAATGGCGTATTTCGATAGCCGTTCTGCCCTTGTGGCTGCTCTTGCTGCGCTGGCGCTACCCTTTACTGATCGCCTCTGGTTGCGTTGGCGGCGCGCTTCTGCAGGTGGGTTGTTCGCGAGTATGGGGCGTTTTTCCGCGTATTTGCTCGACAGCTTGCGCGGCGTCACCACGCTCAAGGCCTTCAATGCTCAGACCCGGCGCCGTCAGGTACTCAGTCAACAGGCACGGGATCTGCGTGAGCAGGCCATGGGTGTGCTTTACGCCATTCTCATGCGTAACGGCGCAACAGGGCTGCTTAGCTTGGGTGGTTTAGCGTTGGTGACTGCGCTTAGCGCTCAGCGCGCCGTTGCCGGTGAGCTATCGCCGTTTGCGTTGTTGGCCGTTGTGCTGCTGGCCCGCGAGGCCTTCGGTACGCTGGAAAAGCTTGATAAGACCTTCCACATTGCATGGTCGGGTAATGCGGCGGCGGCCCCCGTCATTCGTTTACTTGACGCTATACCTGGGGTGCCAGAGCCGATTGAGGCCCGGGCTTTACCGACCCATCATGGAGTGGCCTTTGATAGCGTTAGTTATACCTGGCCGGGTGGCTGCGAACCTGCGTTGCACAATGTGAATTTTACGCTTGAGCCTGGTGAGTTCGTGGCTGTGGTAGGGCCCTCTGGCGCAGGAAAATCGACCCTGGCAGCTCTATTGATGCGCTTTGTTGCACCTGACTGCGGCCGCGTCAGCCTGGGCGGCGTTGATCTTCGCGATTTGCGCGTCAATGACGTATACGAAAACGTCAGTGGCGTGTTCCAACATAGTGTGCTGCTGCATGGCAGCATCGAAGAGAACTTGAGGATGGGGGCTCCTCAAGCCAGTGATGAGGATCTGGCTGAGGCATGCCGGGTAGCGTCACTGGAATCGTGGATTTCAAGTCTTGAAAAAGGCGTTGCCACTGCCGTGGGAGAAGGCGGCGCGCGACTTTCTGGCGGTCAGCGACAGCGCATAGCTATCGCACGTGCTTGGCTAAAAAATACACCGGTCATGGTGTTGGACGAGGCGACCGCGAACGTGGACGTTGCCAGCGAAACCCACATTGGAGAGGCCATCGAGCGGCTTCGCGGTCAGCGTTCGCTACTGGTGATTGCACATCGTCTAGCCAACGTTCGGAATGCCGACCGCATTCTGGTGCTTGATCGTGGTCGTTTAGTTGAGATCGGTGATCACCACAACCTACTGACCCGAAATGGCCTCTATGCGCGCCTCTGGAACCGGCAGCACGCCCACGAAGCGTCGCCCCAAACCGAGGAAGAACTAATATGAAAGTCAATGTCCACGAAATTCCCCAGGGGCCGCGTAGCACATGGGGTGACCTGTTACGCCTTTCCGCTGGCCAGCCGCGCCTGCTAGCACTCACTATCGCTGCTACGCTCATTGCCCAGGCTGGCATGGTGACAAGCCTTGCGTTGGGTGCCTGGCTAGCAGGTTTGGCGCTGACGGGTGCACCGGAGAGCCTCTGGCAACCCGTGCTTTGGGGCATGCTTGTCAGCGCCGTTGCTGGGGCCGGTGGTCGCTGGTGGCAGGCACATATCTCCCATGCCTTTGCTTTTGCTCTGATCGAAACGCTGCAGGTGGGCATTTACGACGGTCTAGAGCGTGCCGCCCCAGGTGGTTTGTCCGACACCCGCAGCGGCGAGCAGGCCAACGTGGCGCTGAACGATGCTCAGGCGCTGGAACACTTTTTTGCCCACACCCTGGCCGATACCATCGCTGCAGTTGTGGTACCGCTGTTGGCACTGCTGGCGCTGGCCTGGATACAGCCTTGGCTTACTTTAGTGTTACTGCCATTTCTGCCGACTCTGACCAGCGTGCCATTCTGGCTGGGGGAGCGTGCTTTTCGCCAGGGGCGCGAGATGAATGCCGCGCTAGCGGGACTAAACGCTGAAGTGATTGAGGGCATTGAGGCGCGTCGAGAGATCCTCTTGTTCAATCAGGAGGCGGCTTGGCGCGCTCGGCTGGGGCAGTATCTGGCGCGGCTGAAGAGCGAGCAGCGTCGTTACGCCTTGCGAACAGGCGCGGAGCAAGGCGGTATAGAGCTGATCCAGTCCTTAGCATTGATCACCGCGCTGGTGGCCAGCGCAGTGTTGCTTGAATATCAAGCCCTAGCGTTGGCTCAAGTTCCGCTATCGGTCGTGCTGGTAGGCGCGGCACTGCTACCTTTGGCAGAGGTAGCGCGCAGTGCCAGCCAACTGGGTGCAGTGCGCGCCAGTGCGGCACGGGTGTTGGCGTTGCTGCATCAGCGTTCGCCGATTCAGGACAATGGCCAGCGATTGCCTAAGGATGCCAGCATCGAATTCAACCAAGTGGTGTTCGCCCATTCCGAGCGCCCTGTGCTGCAGGGTGTCAACTTCCGGGTAGAAACGGGTGAGATGGTCGCACTGGTTGGCCCCTCAGGATCTGGCAAGACCACCTGCGCCAACTTACTAATGCGCTTCTATGAGGTGCAGAGCGGCACAGTGAAGCTGGGCAGCGAAGATCTGCGTGATATTCCCCTATCCGAGCTGCGCCACTGGATCGCCTGGGTTGGTCAGGAGGCCTACTTGTTTGACGACAGTATCGAGGGCAACTTGCGCTTGGGCAAACCAGAGGCGACGCAGCAGGAAATCGAAATCGCTGCGCATCAGGCCCAGGCCCACGATTTCATTCAGGCCCTACCTGAGGGCTACCAAACGCGTTGCGGCGCGAATGGTGCGCGGCTTTCAGGTGGTCAGCGTCAGCGTATCGCCATCGCCCGGGCACTGCTGTCTCAAGCGCCCGTGCTGGTAATGGATGAAGCTTCATCCAGCCTCGATGCTGACAGTGAACATGCCCTGCAGCAGGCCTTGTTGGCGCTTCGTGGGCAGTACACGCTACTGGTGGTAGCACATCGTCCAAGCACCATTGCTCAGGCTGACAGGGTCGTACTCCTGCAGGATGGCTGCATTCTCGATCAGGGCTCTCATGAGCAGTTGCTGCACCGTTGCGAGCAATATGTCCAGTTGCTCGCGCAGCCAGCCAGCGCTTAAAAACACATGCTTAGCAACGAGTACCTTAAGCGTTTAGCTCCAGAAACTTAAAACCTGGGAATACCGACATGAAAGCCCCCGCCATTTCGTACTGGTCGTTGCAGTTGCTGCTCGGCTGGATCAACTTCGCTATGACCGCACCAATGATCTATCTCTACCTAGGGTTACCGCTGGTGATGCGCCAGCAGGGGTGGTCCGGCACCGCCATCGGCCTCTTCCAATTGGCAGGGTTGCCGGCCGTGCTCAAGTTCGTATTGGCTGCTCCGGTAGATCGCTGGGCGCGAGATACCGCCGGTTATCGGCGCTGGAGCTTAGTACTGTTGGTCGGTTATGCCGCAAGCCTTGTAGCGCTGGCGGGGCTCGACATAGGAAAAACGGGCTTCACGACGTTATTCGCCCTGGCGATGCTGGCTAGCTTATTCGGCACTTGGGCCGACGCGCCGGTCAATGCCTTGGCTATTCGCTGTTTACCCGAGACTGAACGTATGCGCGCAGGCACTATCCGTTCAGCCGCCAGTTCATTGGGGGCAGTGTTCGGGGGTGGTGCGATGCTCATTTTGCATGATCGTGTTGGCTGGTCTTGGCCGTTCTTTGTGCTGGGGGTTGGACTGTTGTTGGCCCTTGTCGGACTTTATCTCATACGCCCAGTGCATCTTGATACGATAGCGACACCCAAACGCTCAGAGGTGGGGGTGCGCCAATGGGTTGGCTATTTCGCTTCTGCTCAGCGTCGCCGTTGGGTGGTCGTGTTGATGCTCTATTTCCCCTTTATTGGCACTGCCTGGGTATACCTTAAACCGTTACTGCTCGATCAAGGACTGCCGTCCGGTCAGGTGGCCGTGGTAGCTGGTTTGCTGGGTGGCGTGGTCGGTGCTTTGGGCAGTCTGCTAGGCGGTTATGTCACTTACCGTCGTGGTTTGCACTATGCCCTGCCTGGCTTTGCAATGCTCGCCCTCGTTGCCTTGGCTGCATTATCGGCGGCGTTGGCCAGCCATGCGAGCTTGCCGTTGCTAACTGCCTGCACCGTGCTTCTGGCGCTGGCCATGGGCGCCTCGGCTGGATTAGTGTTTGGCATGATGATGTACTACACCCGTGAAGGTTTGACGGCTGTGGACTATGGTCTGCAATCGAGTCTATTCGTGCTCACGCGTACGGTTGTGCCCATGCTCGCAGGGCTGCTGCTTGACCATTTCGGGTATCTGGGCATGTTAAGCGCTCTGATGGCTGGCATGCTGGGAATAGGTTACTGGAGCCTGCGATTTGTGCGGGGCATGGGCGAGATGCCACCAAAGATGGGGCGTGTCGCCTGATTCCCGAACCGTTGTGGTCACTATAGTGGGGTACTGCGGAGCTAGGTCGGTTGTGCTGAGAACATCGTGATGTTAGCCGTGTCCGGTGTCGACTTCCGGCACCACTGACATGCCGACTTTTAACTGTTGGGCTTGAGGTTGACCTGGATCGATGGCGATGCGCACCGGTAGACGTTGGACGATCTTGGTGAAATTACCTGTGGCGTTGTGGGGTTGAATGGCTGAAAAGCTCACCGAGCTGGCTGGGCCTAGGCTATCCACTCTGCCGGTTAGGGTGATGTTGGGGAGAGCATCGATGGTGAAACTTACCGGTTGGCTGGGCCGCATACGGGCGATTTGTGTTTCACGGAAATTGGCGGTGATATAGAGATTGTCCAGAGGAACTAAGGTCAGCAGCGTTTCACCGATTTTCATATAGCCGCCGAGGCGCACCACTTTCTGAGCGACGATACCTTTCACCGGTGCTGTAATGTGGGTGTAGGATAATGCCAATTCCGCTGCGTCCAGTTTGGCCTGAGCGATGTTTTGCGCCGCTTGGGCTTTCTCTAGGTCGGCCTGCAACACTTCCAACGCCTGTTGGGTAGCGGTATAGGCGGCCTGGTCGCCGATCAGGGTGGCCCTTGATGCAGCTAACTCTGCCTCTGCCCTTTGCAGCGACTGAACGGTACCGGCACCGCGGGCGCGCAGGTTGAGGTAGCGTTCTCGCTCCTGTCGAGCCAGTGTCACTGCGGCCTGATCGACGTCAAGTTTTGCCTGTGCTTGATGAATGCGACTTTCCTGACGCACGATTTGCGCTTGTAGACTGACGATTTCCGCAGCTGCCTGGGCCAGTCCAGCACTTGCTTCTTCCACCTTAGCTCGTGTATCGCTGTCATCGATCTCTACTAGCAGGTCGCCGACGCTCACCGTCTGGTTTTCTTCCACCAGTACCCGCTGTACACGACCGGCAACCTGCGACGCCACCCGTGTTAGATCTGCCTGTATATAAGCATCGTTGGTGGATTGATATCTGGCGGCGCTTTCCGGGCGGTTCAGCGCATAGACACCCGTAATTGCCAGGGCCAGGAGTATCAGAATGAAAGGAGTTCGCAAGCGACGTAATGAGGTCATGGCTATTATTCCGGTGAACGAGAGGGAGGTGACGGTGGCGTTACGGGCGTGAGACAGAGCGTCAGCGGAATCAGCATCAGGGCAAGCACGCTAAGTGCCCGGTAAGCGTCGGCGGTGGCCAGCGTGACGGCTTGGGTAGTGACGGCGTCGGACAACGTCATCAGTTGGTCTTCATGCATTCCTAGGGCGGCGCCAGCTCGAGCCATGCTGTCCAGCAACATGTCGCTGTGAAAATGGCTTTGAATCAGTATCAACTGAGTGACCAGCGCGCTGCCCAGGGCGGTGCCGAAGGCGCGCAGCATATTCACCAGCCCGGATACGAAGGGGCCTTCCATTGGCTGTACCACACTGGTAGCCAGAAATAGCAGTGAGACCACCGCCATTGGCTGGCCGATCGCTTGCAGTGCTTGTACAGCGACGAACTGGTGCCACATCCATTCACTGGTGATTTGGGCGCCTAGCCAGCAGGCTATCGCCACAATCAGCAGGCCAGTGGCAAATACCTTGCGTGCATCCATCCAAGGCTGGTATAGAAGCAGAGCCACCAGGGAGCCGAGCACCAACTGTGGTAGCCCGATGGTGAGCCCAACGGCACTGGATTGCAGTGGTCTATAACCTTGCACTTGGGCGAGAAAATTAAGCGGCAGTAGAGCGCCGGACATCAGCACAACCAACAGCCCAACAAACAGGGTGAAGCCCAGCCCAAGGTTGCGCCGGGAAAGCAGTTGAAGGCGGATAAAAGGGCTGGGATGATGCCACTCGCTGAGCAGACCGGCGAAGGTGGCGATTAGGCCGCCAGCAAGTGCACTGCAGATCAGTGTTGAATGAAACCAGCCAAGACGTACACCCTGACTGAGAACTATCGCAAGCAGCGCTAATCCGGTAACCAGACAAATATGGCCGATCCAGTTGCCCTGACCGAAGCGCTCATGGCGTGGTGGATCCTGAGGGAGGCCCCATGCACATAGCGCTAAGCTGAACATACCCAGCGGAACGATTTGCCAGTAGACCCACCGCCAGTCGAACAACTGATCTGTCCACACGCCAGCCAGCCACACCGCCAGATTGGGTGCTAGGGTGGCAGTCATGGCGAATAGCGCCAAACCGTGCAGGCGAATATGAAACGGCAGAAAACGCAGCGCTGCCATCATCAGTGTCGGGATCAGACCGCCAGCGACGGCACCTTGCAGACCGCGCAGTAGGAGCATGGACGGTAGCGACTGGGCAAAGGGCAGTAGTAATCCGAGCAGCGTGGCAGCGGAGATTAACACCAGTTGATAACGGCGCAGTGATAGGGTGATGGCGAACCAGGCGGCAAACGGTTGTACCGTGATTTCGCCAACGAGATAGACGGTATCCAGCCAGGAGGCAGCGTCGGCACCCAAACCATGGGCGCCGCGAATATCTGGCAATGATAAGGCAGGAACCCGGTTGTTAAATCCTGCCATGATGGCTGCGATGAATACGCCGGTCAGCCCGGCGATAAGCCGAGGGCCAAAAACAGGCTGGGCTGGGGTGGCGGTGCGGGTATTAGGCATGGAGAGCGCTCCGGCGATCACAATCGCCAAGTGAAGCGCATTCCTACCTCCCGGGGCGGGCTGTAGATGGTGACGAAGCCGTTCTGGTAGCCCACGGCGTCATAGCGCTTATCGCCGATGTTGTCGGCGTAGGCGGCGAGCTCCCAATCACCTAACTGATAGCCAGCGACCAAGTTGAGCAGTGCATAGTCGTTACGCTCGTATTGGTTGGCGGCGTCTAGGTAGACTTTGCTGCTACCGACCAGGCTGCCCTGGGTGTACCAGCCTTCTGGATCGTCGTAGCGTAGGCTCAAATAACCGGTAAAATCGGGAGCGAAAGGATTGTGATTACCAGCGTAGTCGGCTGAGCCATCTTGGAATTGATCAAATCGGGTATGGTTCCAGGCTAACCCCCCTTTAATTTGCCACCCATCGCCAAGCAGATAGTCAAGGTCGAGTTCTACCCCTTTAGAGGTGGCTGTGGCAGCATTGGTGATGTACATCATGCCGGCGGTGGGCATTTGCATGACTTGCATGTTGTCGATGTCCATCAGATAGGCGGCGAGAGAGTAACGCAGGCGCCCTTCGGCTAGCCAACCCTTAGCGCCGGTCTCGTAGGACCAAGTTTTCTCTGGACCGAAGGACTGATAGTTCGTTGCGGGGGATAATATATTGAACCCACCGCTACGCACGCCTCGCGAGATACTGGCGTACCACTGATTGCGTGGGCTGATTTCATATTGCAACGCGATCTTGGGCGAAAAGTGCGACCATGATTCCGACCGGCTTGCCGCACCACGTGGGTGTAGTTCCACCTGATTGTGCTCAATGCGCCCACCGGTAGAAAGGCGCCAGTGTTGTGCCAAGGGTAGGTTCCAATGGGTAAACAGGGCTGTCGTTTGGCTTTCCTGATTGGCATGAAGATCCACAGAGCCCATCATATTTTTGCTGATACTATGCAGCCGGTTATCACTGCTATCGCCGTAGACGCCGAGCAACCACTCTGTCTCGCCAAGAGCACCCTCTAAGCGAAGCTCCTGGGATAGCGTGCGTAGCCGGTTGTCACGACCTACGTGCAAGATATCCTCGGCCCTGAAATCGGTATCCTGCTGTATATGATCCCGGAAATCATTCCAGGCAGTGACGGAATGGAGACTCAAGTCCGAGGCGAATTCATGTTCCGCGGTTAGTGCTAGGGTTTGCCCCCAGGATCGGTTCCAACTTGGGGTGCCTGAGGCAACAGTGGCACGATGCGCGCTAGGTGCCCCCCAGCGGGATGCACCATCATCATACTCTTGGCGCGTATAGCGCAGTGCCAAATCAGTCGCATCACCAGGCGTCCAGCGCAGCCCTAGGTTGAGATCGTGCCGATTGCGGTCATCTTCATTACTGCCGGTGTGGATGTTGTCGATAAAACCATCCTCACTCGACGTGCTAACCGCAATACTGGCATAGAGATTGTCCTGAACGATGGGGTGACTGACGGCGAAGCGAACGGCTCGATGGCCATGGTTGCCGGCTTCACCGCTAACAGTGGCGCGAGGTTGGTTGTCCATCGGCTGGGTGTGGATAGCAATGACGCCAGCTTCGGCATTACTGCCATAGAGTGTGGACTGAGGGCCGCGTAGTATCTCGATTCGGTCGACGTTAAGTAGGCTGCTCTCGAATCCCTGAGCAGACAGTGTTGGTACACCATCCACCAGAAGCAACGTTGAGGTGGAAAAGGTGTTGAAGTTAGCCGTTAGTCCCCTCATTACGGGAGAATTCATGCCGGCCTGTCCGAATGGCTGAAACGATAACCCAGGAACCCGTCCCTCTAACTGTTCGAGGCTGGTCAGGCCCGCTGCTTCAATTTCAGAACCATCAATCACCGCGACACTGGCAGCCACATTTTCCAGTGGCTGCTCGGTTTTTTCCGCGGTCACCGTTATCGGTGTGAGGGTGGCGGGGGCTTCACCCTCTGTCGTTATTGCTGAGTTTGTCGTATTCGCCCACCCGGGGACGGCTTGCAGGCAACTCATCATGGCTGCCAAATGGAAAATTCGACGTCGCTTGTGCTGCATCTTTCGTTTCCCCTTATTCCCTTATGTTATTTCATTACGTGCTAATTTCCCCGCTACAATCTCATCGGTACGGGGAGTACGCTGAGAACAAGGATACTCTTAAGGCAAATAGTAATCATTGCTATTAAGTATGGTGGTTGGCGGTTTACCTATGAATGTATGCAAGCGCAGGGCTGGGGCAGCTGCCCATTCTGGTTCGGCCGAGCTGATTTTGACTGCTCAGTTCAAATTGAGCCTTGGGGCGTAGTCTGCTATTCTGTCGTCCCATCCTGGTGTGGCTTTCTGTTACGCCTTTTGATCACGTTTCGACAGGTTTTCCATGACACGATATATCTTCGTGACCGGCGGCGTTGTGTCCTCTCTTGGCAAGGGCATCGCGTCGGCCTCGCTGGCGGCGATTTTAGAGGCCCGCGGCCTTAAGGTCACCATGCTCAAGCTCGACCCGTACATCAACGTGGACCCGGGCACCATGAGCCCTTTCCAGCACGGCGAGGTGTTCGTCACCGAGGATGGCGCCGAGACCGATCTGGACCTGGGCCACTACGAACGCTTTATTCGTACCAAGATGACCCAGCGCAACAACTTCACCACAGGCCGTGTTTACGAGCACGTGCTGCGCAAAGAGCGCCGTGGCGATTACCTGGGTGGCACGGTACAGGTCATCCCGCACATCACCGATGAAATCAAGCAGCGCGTTTATGCCGGCGGTGAAGGTTTCGACGTGGCGCTGGTAGAAATCGGTGGCACGGTAGGTGATATCGAATCGCTGCCGTTTTTGGAGTCTATTCGCCAGATTCGTAGCGAGCAGGGTGCTAATCGCGCGCTGTTTATGCACCTGACGCTGGTGCCGTATATCAAGACGGCGGGCGAGACGAAAACCAAGCCTACCCAGCACAGCGTTAAAGAGCTGCGCTCGATTGGTATTCAGCCGGATATTCTGATTTGCCGCAGCGAAGTCGAGCTTGAAGAGAGCGAACGCCGCAAAATCGCGTTGTTTACCAACGTTGAAGAGCGTGCGGTCGTACCGCTTCAGGACGCAGATACCATCTACCGTATCCCGCTGATGCTTCATGAACACGGCCTGGACGATATCGTCTGCGATAAGCTGCGCCTTGATGCCGAGCCCGCCGATCTTTCCGAGTGGGTGAAAGTGCTGGACTCCAAGCTTAATCCGCTCAAGTCCGTAAGTATCGCCATGGTCGGTAAGTACATGGAACTGCTGGATGCGTACAAGTCGCTTAATGAAGCGCTGATCCACGCTGGTATTCAAGGGCGTATCAAGGTCAACGTCGACTATATCGACGCTGAAGACATCGAGCGCCACGGCACTGAGCGTCTGGCAGGTAAAGATGCGATTCTGGTACCTGGCGGCTTTGGTGAGCGCGGCGTGGAAGGCAAAATTCTGACCGCCCAGTTTGCGCGTGAAAATAACGTGCCTTATCTGGGTATCTGCTTGGGTATGCAGGTAGCGGTGATTGAGTTTGCGCGTAACGTGGCGGGTTGGAAAGATGCCAACTCCACCGAGTTTACCCACGATACTCAGCACCCGGTGGTCGGCCTGATTACTGAATGGCTGAACGCTGAAGGTAAAATCGAGCTGCGTGATGCGGCGTCCGATTTGGGCGGCACCATGCGCCTGGGCGGCCAGGTATGCCACCTGACCTCGGGCAGTAAAGCACGCGAAGCCTACGGCTCTGATGAGATTGTCGAGCGCCACCGTCACCGCTTTGAAGTCAATAACCAGTTTATTGATGAGCTGGAAAAAACCGGCCTGGTGATTTCGGGTAAAAGTGTCGATCAGTCGCTGGTCGAAATGGTTGAGCTTGCGGATCACCCCTGGTACGTGGCGTGTCAGTTCCATCCAGAGTTTACCTCCACCCCGCGTGACGGGCATCCGCTCTTCTCGGGTTTTGTGAACGCAGCGCTTGAGTACAAAACAGCGCGGACCAGAACTCACACGACACCTCAGGAATAAGGGGGAAGCCAATGTCTTCTCAAGCACCTTTCCAAGAGCGTCATATCAACATTGCCGGCCTAACCGCCGGCAATTCTTTGCCTCTCATGTTGCTGGGAGGCATGAATGTACTGGAGTCGGCAGAACTTGCCGATGAAGTCGCCCAAGCCTACGTTAGCGTGACGCAAAAGCTCGGCATGCCTTATGTGTTTAAGGCAAGCTTTGACAAAGCCAATCGCAGCTCGATTCATTCGTACCGTGGTCCAGGAATCGAGAAAGGCTTGCAGATACTCGCTGATATTAAGTCGCGTTACGGTGTGCCGATCATCACCGATGTCCACGAACCCTGGCAGGCGGCTCAAGCGGCAGAAGTGGCGGATATTATTCAGCTGCCTGCTTTCCTGGCACGTCAGACGGATCTCGTGGTAGCGATGGCCAAAACCGGTGCGGCGATCAATATCAAAAAGCCCCAGTTTCTGGCGCCTCATGAAATGCGCCATATTCTCAGCAAGTTTCAGGAAGCCGGTAATGATCGCCTGATGCTGTGCGAGCGCGGTTCAAGCTTTGGCTATAACAACCTGATTGTCGATATGCTTGGGTTTGGCGATATGAAGCAGACTGGCTACCCGGTGTTCTTCGACGTTACCCATGCGCTGCAACGCCCCGGCGGGCGTGCTGATAGTGCGGATGGGCGGCGTGCCCAGGTCGCCGAGCTTGCCCGTGCAGGCGTTGGCGTCGGGCTTGCGGGGCTGTTTTTAGAAGCGCATCCTGATCCGGATAACGCCAAGTGCGATGGTCCCTGTGCGTTACCGCTTGACCAGCTTGAGCCATTTTTAACGCAGCTATCTCAGCTTGATTCATTGGTGAAAAATTTTGCGCCGTTGACCATTCGCTGATCGCGGCCATCATGCGATACATAACCTTCTAATAGACCGCCAACCAAGGAGACTGTCATGACCAAAATTGTAGATATCAGTGCACTGGAAGTACTCGATTCACGCGGTAACCCGACGGTGCTAGCGCGTGTGCGCCTTGAAAGTGGGGCAACGGGCGAAGCCTGCGCACCCAGCGGTGCTTCGACCGGTTCGCGTGAAGCGCTTGAGCTACGTGATGGCGACAAAGCACGCTATCTCGGTAAAGGTGTACTGACAGCTGTCGATGCGGTCAATGGCAAAATCCGTGAGGCGCTGCTTGGTATGGACGCGCGCGATCAGCGCGGTCTGGACGATGCCATGCTGGCGCTGGATGGCACTGACAACAAAGCCACTCTGGGTGCGAATGCAATTCTCGCGGTATCGCTGGCGGCCGCTAAAGCCGCGGCTAACGCCAAGGGCGTGCCGCTTTATGCACACATTGCCGAGCTTTACGGTCAGCCAGGTCAGTACAGCATGCCCGTGCCGATGATGAACATCATCAACGGCGGCGAGCATGCGGATAACAACGTGGATATTCAGGAGTTTATGGTGCAGCCGGTCGGCGCCAAAAACTTCCGTGAAGGCCTGCGTATGGGCGCTGAAATTTTCCACGCGCTGAAGAAGGTACTGTCTGCCAAAGGCCTGTCTACCTCTGTGGGCGATGAGGGTGGCTTTGCCCCTGACTTGGCGTCCAATGCGGATGCCTTGGCTGTTATCAAGCAGGCGGTGGCGGATGCTGGTTATTCGCTAGGCAGTGATGTCACGCTGGCACTCGACTGCGCGTCGTCTGAGTTCTACAAGGATGGCCAGTACAATCTTTCCGGTGAAGGTAAAAGCTACGATGCACAAGGCTTTACTGACTACCTGGCGGGCTTGTGCGAGGACTATCCGATTGTCTCTATTGAAGACGGTATGGATGAGTCGGATTGGGATGGCTGGAAAGCCCTCACCGATAAGCTGGGCGATAAAGTGCAGCTGGTGGGCGACGATCTGTTCGTTACCAATACCAAAATTCTTAAGCGCGGTATAGACGAGCAGATTGGTAACTCGATTTTGATCAAGTTTAACCAAATCGGTTCGCTGTCTGAAACGCTGGACGCCATCAAGATGGCTCAGGATGCAGGCTTTACTGCGGTTATTTCGCACCGCTCTGGTGAAACAGAAGACACCACCATTGCTGATTTAGCGGTGGGCACCTGTGCAGGCCAGATTAAAACCGGCTCCTTATGCCGCTCTGACCGGGTTGCCAAATATAACCGCTTGTTAGTAATTGAGTCAGAGCTTGGCGATGTCGCTTATCCCGGCTTGAAGGCTATCAAGGGTCAATAACGGGGTTTGTTAGCAGCCTTGTAAGAAATGTCTCAAGATTTTGTAAGACATGTCCTACAAAAACCGACGAAAATCGCTCGATATGGGTAGGAAAAATAGAAGTTTTCGTCTAATTTAAGTTTATCTAATTGATTTTAAGTTGTTTTTTATTGAAGGGCAGGCCGCTTAGGCTTGCCCTTTTTGTTAGAAGCCGCCTTGAGATGACGTTGTTATCTGCCACAATGCATTCAGGACAGGGGAGGCAGGGATGCTTTAGACAGAATGCAACGCAATGGGGTGTAAACAGGCACACCGAATGACACACTGAGGTGAATTTCGGTAGGGAAGTGGCCTGAGGAAGTTGACACATGGAGCGGTCAAAGGAAGTGTTTGGAGCGGGCGACCTAAGGGTCGCCTTTTTTTGTGCTTACGTTTTATACCTACGTACGTTGAATACCTGGCAAGAGGGTTGTTCCCGGTGTTTCTTACAACCGGCCGACGCAACCAGCCAAATGATTCCTAGGTTATAAGTAAAATCCATTTTTATTCTTCTTCGCTATTACTTACCATGGCCCGCAGAATTAGCAGGCTATGCTTCTGCTGCTGCGCTTGTCACACGGTACATCGTTGATGTGCCGTTTTTTGTTATTCAGGAGGTGCGTTACATGCATGGGTTGATTGCGATCAACGTGTTGGTCTTTATACTGGCGATTGCACTGCTGGCGCGTTGGCAGCGGCGTGGTGCCAGCCTGTCTCGCGTGGTGCTTGCAGGCCTGGTCGTTGGGGTGGTGCTTGGCGCGCTATTGCAATGGGGATACGCCGGTTCAGAGGTGCTTGAGGGCACCATCGACTGGGTAAACCTGGTAGGCGGTGGCTATGTCCAACTGTTAAAAATGATCATTATGCCGTTGGTGCTGGTGACCATTTTATCTGCTGTTACGCGCTTACATGATGCCAGTGCGCTGGGCAAGATTAGCCTGGGGGTACTTGGCATGCTCATGCTGACAACGGCGATTTCTGCCGTTATTGGCATTAGTATGACTCAGCTGTTTGGATTGTCTGCCGAGGGGCTGGTACAAGGCGCTCGCGAGCTGGAGCGCGGCCAAGCGATTGTCGAGCGCAGTGTTCAGGTGGCAGATCTGACCATCCCACAGCTTCTGCTCTCGTTTATTCCCAGCAATCCGTTTCAGGATTTAGCGGGCGCACGACCCACCTCCATTATCAGTGTGGTGATCTTTGCGACGTTTCTCGGCTTGGCCGCTCTGGGCATCAAGCGTGAAAATGCCGCGATTGGCGGCAAGCTTATCGAAGGCATCGATATTGTGCAGAAGTGGATCATGCGTTTGGTGCGCATGGTGATCCGCCTTACGCCCTACGGGGTACTGGCGTTAATGGCCAAAGTGGTTTCTACGTCGAACCTCAACGATATCTTTAATCTGCTCGGATTCGTCGTTGCCTCCTACGTTGGCTTGGCACTTATTCTGGTCATGCATGCACTATTTTTGATGGGCGTTGGGGTTAACCCCAAACGCTATTTTCAGAAGGTCTGGCCGGTACTCACCTTTGCCTTTACCTCACGTTCAAGCGCGGCCACGATTCCTTTGAATATCGAGGCGCAGGTAGACCGGATTGGCGTACCCCCTGCGATTGCCAACTTTTCAGCCTCCTTCGGAGCGACCATCGGCCAAAACGGTTGCGCGGGGCTTTATCCGGCCATGCTGGCCATGATGATTGCGCCCACGGTGGGGATTGATCCGTTTTCACTGGAGTTTCTGGCAACGCTGGTACTGGTCGTGACGCTGGCCTCGTTCGGCATTGCCGGTGTTGGCGGCGGGGCAACCTTTGCCGCGATTATCGTGCTCTCAACGCTTGATCTACCGATTGCTTTGGCGGGGCTTCTCATCTCGATTGAGCCGTTGATTGACATGGGCCGCACCGCCATCAACGTCAATGGTTCAATGACGGCGGGTACGGTGACCAGTCGTTTGCTCAAGCAGCACGACGCGGCTATTTTTGCTTCCAACGATGACCAGTTGGACGAGCCGAAAGCAGCGTGATTCAACCGACAAATTAAGCAAGCTACAAAAAGCCGCCTTCGGGTGGCTTTTTGCGTTTGTCACGTGCGTTATCCTTGAAGAGGAGGGACAAGCAGATATAAAAAAACCAGCGCGGACGCTGGTTTTTAAGCCGATGGCTAACGACACGGTACTAAAAGCGTGCTGTGTTATCGCTCCAGCTTGTCGATCTTGCCGCTCTTGCCATCCCACTCTTCGGCATCCGGCAAGGCATCTTTCTTTTCAGCGATGTTGGGCCACACTTCGGCCAGCTCAGCGTTGATCTCGATAAACGGTTCTTGCCCATCCGGCAGCTCATCCTCTGAGAAGATGGCTTCGGCCGGGCACTCAGGCTCGCATAGCGCACAGTCAATGCACTCATCCGGGTGAATCACCAGGAAGTTGGGGCCTTCATAAAAGCAATCGACCGGGCAAACCTCTACACAGTCGGTGTATTTGCATTGGATGCAGTTTTCGGTAACGACAAACGTCATCGCGCTATCCCTCTTGCGGGACCGGGGGAGGTCCCGGTCATAGGTCAATCATGAATGGTTATAAAACGGCTGTTTCTTATAAGCTAAAAAGTATGGGCGACATTCTAGTGGCGCCCATACCTCACGGCAAGCACTTGGCTATCTTCTCTTGTACCGGTTACAACAAATCTCGCCATTGATAGACCAATGCCAGCGCCTCGCGGGGCGATAAATCATCAATGTCGGCACGCTCCAGTGCTTCTAAAACCGGATGTGGCGCACTGGCAAATAGATCGTTTTGCTGAGGTGACGGGCTATTGGCAGGAGCCTGTTGTGCCGGGCCTGGGCGCGCCTGATGAGTGTCTACATCGCGCTGTTCCAGGGCAATCAACTTTTCACGGGCGCGCTTGATAACGTGGCTTGGAACACCGGCTAGTTGGGCGACCTGTAAGCCGTAGCTTTGGCTGGCCGGGCCTGCCTCAATGCGATGCATAAATACAATGCTATCGCCATGCTCTGTAGCGGTTAAATGAATATTTTCCACGCCTTCGGCCTGCTCGGGAAGGGCGGTCATTTCAAAGTAGTGCGTAGCAAAGAGCGTCAGTGCCTGCGCCTGCGCCAAGTGCTCAGCGCTTGCCCAGGCCAAGGAAAGTCCGTCGAAAGTACTGGTGCCCCGGCCGATTTCATCCATCAGCACCAGGCTATGCTCTGTGGCATTGTGCAGGATATTAGCCGTTTCGGTCATCTCGACCATAAAGGTGGAGCGCCCACCGGCAAGGTCATCCGAGGAGCCTATGCGGGTGAATATCCGGTCGACAGGACCAATCTCAGCCGCATCGGCAGGCACAAAGCTACCGCTATGGGCTAGCAGCGCGATCAAGGCGGTCTGGCGCATATAGGTCGATTTACCGCCCATATTGGGGCCGGTAATAATCAGCATGTGACGATCAGGCGAAAGCACAACGTCATTGGGCACAAACGGCTTGTCGCTGACTTGTTCTACCACTGGGTGGCGGCCAGCGGTAATGCTAATGCCGGTCGCGTCGCTCAGGGTCGGGCGCACCCAGTTAAGCGCATCGGCACGTTCGGCAAATGCACACAGTACATCAAGTTCGGCAAGCGCCCGGGAAGTGCTTTGTAGCGCCATGAGATGTTCGTTGAGTTCGCTTAGCAGGCGCTCATACAGCCACTTTTCACGGGTCAGTGCGCGTGACTTGGCGGAAAGCGCTTTGTCCTCAAACTCCTTGAGCTCGGGGATAATAAACCGCTCAGCATTTTTCAGCGTTTGGCGGCGGATGTAATCAGCCGGTGCTTGCTGGGCCTGGGAGCGGGGTAGCTCTATAAAGTAGCCGTGCACCCGGTTGTAACCCACCTTGAGGTTGGCAAGGCCAGTACGCTCACGCTCACGTAGCTCCAGTTGAACCAGGTAACTGCCAGCGTTTTCGGCCATACCGCGATGTTCGTCAAGCTCGGCATCATAGCCATCGGCAATCACACCGCCATCGCGGATCACCACCGGTGGGTTCTCGATCAACGCCCGGCTCAACTGGTCGGCGATATCTGGATAGGGGCGAATATGCGGACGCAAATTATCCAGCGTACTGCCGCTTTCTACGCCACCTAACTGCTGCTCAAGTGCTGGCAACGTATTAAGGGCGTCTCTTAAGCGGGCCAGGTCGCGTGGGCGGGCGCTATAGAGCGCGACGCGGGCCAAAATACGCTCTACATCACCCACATCATTGAGTGTGTCGCGTAGCGTCATGTATGCAGCATCGAGGCTTAAAAGCGCCACCCCCGCCTGGCGGCCCTGCACGGTTTCACGCTGGCGTAGGGGGCGATTCAACCAGCGCTTTAAAAGCCGCGACCCCATGGCGGTGGTGCAGGTGTCCAGTACGCTGGCAAGCGTATTGTCCGTGCTACCGCCAAGGTTGATGTCGATTTCTAAATTACGTCGGCTGGCAGCATCAATGACCACCGCATCATCACGGTTTTCAACGCTGAGTGCCGTTACGTGGGGCAAGCGCGAACGTTGAGTATCACGGGCATAGTCAATCAGTACCCCGGCGGCCACCAAAGCGGTGGTAAGGTGGGCGCAGCCAAATCCACGCAGGTCCTGAACTTCAAATTGGTCGCACAGGCTGCGATTGGCGCTTTCCAAATCAAACAGCCACTCGCCCTGGCGACGCAAGCTGCGCTTCTGCGACCACACGTCGGGCAGCGTCAGGCTCTCAGGCACCAGTAGCTCGGCAGGTGAAAGGCGGGTCAGCTCGGCAAGCATTTCGGCTTCGCTCTCGACTTCCAGCACGCTAAAACGCCCGCTGGATAGCTCAAGCCACGCAAGCCCCCAGCGGTCGCTGCCGGGTGCCAACGCGACCAGCACGTTGTCGCGCCGGGCATCCAGGAGCGCCTCATCATGCAGTGTGCCGGGTGTTACGATGCGCACGACTTGCCGCTCAACCGGACCCTTGCTGGTTGCCGGGTCACCAATTTGCTCGCAAATGGCCACGGATTCACCGGTAGCCACCAAGCGGGCCAGGTAGCCTTCGGCGCTATGATAAGGAACGCCCGCCATCGGGATGGGTTTGCCACCGGATTGGCCACGCTGGGTAAGCGTGATATCCAACAGCGCAGCCGCGCGCTTGGCATCATCAAAAAACAGCTCGTAGAAGTCCCCCATCCGGTAGAACAGAAGGACGTCAGGGTGTTCGCGTTTGATCTTTAAATACTGCGTGATCATGGGCGTATTGGGGGGGATGGCCTGTGACATGGGCGTCCTGATTGAGCGTGGCGTAAGCGCATCTCGCTTACGGCATGTTCATTAAATAAAAGCGTTAAATACGTTCTTTGAGCGATTTCGTTGAGAAAGCTAAACGCAGTATTCTACGCTGACTGATATCTTACATGAAGGAGCGACCATGACGCCCAGCATAACGAGCCTAAAAAATCTGGATTTGTCCCTGCTGGCGCAGCGGCTTGGAAAGCTTTGCCAGCAGTTGGATATAGAGGTGACCACGGCAGAGTCGTGTACCGGTGGCGGCATTGCCAGTGCGATCACCTCGGCTGCCGGCAGCTCGGCCTACTTCACAACGGGTTACGTGACGTATGCTAATGCGGCTAAAACGCGGCTGATCGGCGTCTCAGACGTTACACTACACGCCCATGGCGCTGTCAGTGAAGCGGTGGTGAATGCCATGGTGGCCGGTGCCTGCCGTGATAGCGGCGCGCAGTTGGGCGTGGCGGTCAGTGGTGTGGCAGGCCCCGAGGGCGGCAGCGATGAAAAGCCGGTGGGTACGGTGTGGCTGGCCTGGGGCGATGTTAATCACCAGGACGCCAAATGTTTTCATTTTCCCGGTGATCGCCAAGCGGTACGCGAGCAGGCCGTTCGCGAGGCGTTGGCAGGGTTGGTGGCGCGCCTGGATATGCTGGCTGAGGGTCAGGAAGAGAAATAATCGTTAAAAACCACGTTGAGGATTTGTTTAGCGACGAATTTTTGGCATAATACTGGTTAATTATACAGTCTGTGATGAGGGTGTTTGCATGGCTCAGGATGACAACCGTACGAAAGCGCTAAACGCCGCACTTAGCCAAATTGATCGTCAGTTCGGAAAAGGCACGGTAATGCGCTTGGGTGACGCGCCTCGCGTTGTGATGCCGTCAGTATCCACTGGCTCGCTGGGGCTGGATATTGCGCTTGGCATTGGAGGATTACCCTTTGGCCGAGTAGTCGAAATCTTTGGCCCTGAATCCTCCGGTAAAACCACCCTGACGCTTTCCGTGATTGCTCAAGCACAGAAGCAGGGCAAGGTGTGTGCGTTTGTTGATGCCGAGCATGCGCTTGATCCAAGCTATGCGGAAAAACTGGGTGTTAACCTCGATGATCTGCTGGTTTCCCAGCCAGACACGGGTGAACAGGCGCTTGAAATCACCGATATGCTGGTGCGCTCAGGCGGCGTTGACGTGATTATTATCGACTCCGTGGCAGCGCTTACTCCGCGTGCGGAGATCGAAGGGGAGATGGGGGATACCCACGTAGGCCTGCAAGCACGTTTGATGTCTCAGGCGCTGCGTAAAATCACCGGTAATATTAAAAACGCCAACTGTTTAGTGGTCTTTATCAACCAGATTCGCATGAAAATCGGCGTTATGTTTGGTAGCCCGGAAACCACTACAGGCGGTAACGCACTGAAATTCTACTCCAGTGTTCGGTTGGATATTCGCCGCACCGGCTCGGTGAAATCGGGCGATGAAGTCACCGGTAACGAAACGCGCGTTAAAGTAGTTAAAAACAAGGTAGCTCCGCCGTTCCGTCAGGCCGAGTTCCAGATTCTTTACGGCAAGGGTATCTACCATGCCGGTGAGGTGGTCGACTTGGGCGTACAGTGCAACCTGGTCGACAAGGCGGGTGCCTGGTATAGCTATAAAGGCAGCAAAATCGGTCAGGGCAAGGCAAACGCGGCTCAGTACCTTGAAGAGCATCCGGCCATTATGGAGGAGATCGAAAGCCAGATCCGCGAACAGTTGCTTGCCAAGCCTGACCCCAAGAAAGAAGAGGCATCGGCTGCTGATGTTGCCGCCGATGCTGACGACGACCTGCTGTAACGCTTATGTTTGCTTCGTCACGTGATGCCACCCCACGCGACATCGCACTACAGCTGCTATCTCGGCGCGAGTACTCTCGCGCTGAGATAGCGCAAAAGCTAAAACAAAAAGCCGTTGCTACTGCTGACATTGAGGCGTGCCTGGACACCCTTGAAGAGCAGGGGCTTCAGTCAGACGTCCGCTTTGCTGAAAGCTTTATCCGTTCACGCATTATGCGCGGTCAGGGCGTGATACGGATTAAAGGCGAGCTGCGTCAACGCGGCATCAGTCAGGAAATATTGACGGAAACTCTCGCCGCCGTAGAAGAGAATGAAGGTGTCGATTGGTTTGAACTGGCCCGTGATACCCTTTCGCGGCGCTTTTCCTCCCCCGGTGAATCCCCCAAAGAGCGCGCTAAACGTGAGCGCTTTCTAGCGTCACGAGGCTTCGATTTTGAACAAATTCGTTACGCGCTCTCTTGCCTGTAAAGCCTTCTTTCATCACTATTGTGGGTTATCGTTTTCTGACGTCTTTAGCTCTTAGCCATTAACTGCCGCTTTAGTCGTTAGACAACTGCGCTATAATGGCGCTTTTGCGACCCCAGCGGGTAGCGGCGACAGCGCCCTGGGGCATCATGCTTTATTGTTACGGATACCCTATGAGAAGCGCAGAGATCAGACAGGCCTTTTTATCCTTTTTCGAAGAGCAAGGGCATACCATTGTGCCCACAAGCTCTCTGGTGCCAGGTAACGACCCGACATTGCTGTTTACCAACGCGGGCATGGTGCCGTTCAAAGATGTGTTTCTTGGCCGTGACCCACGCCCTTATGTGCGTGCCACCTCGTCTCAGCGCTGCGTGCGTGCCGGTGGTAAGCATAACGACCTGGATAACGTTGGCTATACCGCCCGCCACCATACGTTTTTTGAGATGCTGGGTAACTTCAGCTTTGGCGATTACTTCAAGCGGGACGCTATCCGCTTTGCGTGGACGTTTTTAACCGAAACGCTGGGTCTGCCTAAAGAGAAGCTGTGGGTCACCGTACATATTAGCGATGACGAGGCCGAGCGCATCTGGAAAGATGAAATCGGCATCGACCCGGAGCGCTTCTCCAGGCTTGATGAAGATAACTTCTGGCAAATGGGCGATACCGGCCCCTGCGGCCCCAGCTCAGAAGTCTTCTTTGATCACGGCCCTGACGTATGGGGTGGTCCTCCCGGCAGCGCTGACGAAGATGGTGACCGCTACATTGAGATCTGGAATCTGGTCTTTATGCAGTTTGATCGCGATGCCCAGGGCACGCTGAACCCGCTGCCCAAGCCCTCTATTGATACCGGTATGGGGCTTGAGCGGGTAGCGGCCGTTATGCAGGGCGTGCACTCCAACTACGAAATCGATCTGTTCCAGAATTTGCTCCAGGCGGCCGCCAAGGCGACCGGGCATGCCGATATGGCAACGCCTTCGCTACGCGTTATTGCGGACCATATTCGTTCGTGTGCATTTTTAATCGCCGACGGCGTGCTGCCTTCAAATGAAGGCCGTGGTTATGTGCTGCGGCGCATTATCCGCCGAGCGGTTCGTCATGGTCACAAGCTGGGCGCCACCAAGCCGTTCTTCTATACCCTGGTGGATGCACTGGATGCCGAGATGGGCGATGCCTATCCCGAACTGCGTGAGGCGAGCGCCCAAATTGCCCGTATTTTGCTGAAAGAAGAGGAGCAGTTTGCGCGCACGCTGGACCACGGCATGGGCTTATTGAATACCGCGCTTGAGGAGCTTGATGGTAACGTGCTGTCGGGTGAAACCGTGTTCAAACTGTATGACACGTACGGTTTCCCGTTTGACCTTACGGCGGATGTTTGCCGTGAGCGTGGTGTGACGTTGGATGAAGTTGGTTTCCAGCGCGAGCTTGACGCTCAGCGCGAGCGTGCCCGTGCGGCCAGCCAGTTTGGCGCCGACTACAGCGCCTCTATTGAACTGGATGGCGAAACCCAGTTTACGGGGTATGACCAGCTTGAAGATCAGTCCACGGTAACTGCTATTGTGGATAGCGAAGGCAACGCCCTTGTTACGCTGGAAGCAGGCCAGAAAGGCACTGTCGTATTAGACCGTACCGCGTTTTATGGTGAATCGGGCGGCCAGGTGGGCGATACCGGCTACTTATACGTAGAGGGCGGCCGCTTCGAAGTTACCGATACACAAAAGCAGAACGGTCATCATCTGCACCAAGGCGTGATGATAGAAGGCACGTTGAACGTGGGGGCCAGCGTTCGTGGCGAGGTTGATGCCAGCTTGCGCTCTGCGACCATTCGCAAACACTCGGCCACCCACCTGCTGCACAAAGCCTTGCGCATGGTGTTGGGCGATCACGTGCAGCAGAAAGGCTCACTGGTAAATGCTGAACGTCTGCGCTTCGATTTCAGCCACTTCGAGCCTCTGAGTGCTGATCAGTTGGCAGAGGTGGAGCGTCTGGTTAACGAGCAGATCCTTGCTAATGCGCCGACGTACGTTGAGCAGATGAGCCTGGAGCAAGCCAAGGCCAAAGGGGCTGCGGCGTTGTTTGAAGCCAAGTATGCGGAAAATGTTCGCGTATTGACGATCGGTGCTGACGGCTTTTCGATTGAACTGTGTGGCGGTACTCACGTTGCACGAAGTGGTGATATCGGCTGCTGCCATATCGTCAGTGAAGTAGGTATTGCCTCTGGCGTGCGGCGCATTGAAGCCATTACCGGCGAGAATGCGTTGGCGTACTTCCGCGAGCAGGAAGCGCGCGTGCAGCGGTTGGGTGATCGCTTGAAAACCAAGCCCGAGCAGGTGGAAGCCCGCGTAGAGTCATTGGTCGAGCGTAATCGCAGCCTGGAAAAAGAGCTTGAGCAGTTGAAGGCTAAGCTGGCAAGCGCTGCGGGTAGCGACATGCTGAGCCAGGCGCAGGAGATCGGCGGCGTTAAGCTGCTGGCGACTCAGTTGGAGGGAGTATCCGGTAAGGATCTGCGTGGCGTGCTTGACCAACTTAAAAACAAGATTGGCTCTGGCGTTATTATCCTGGGCGTTGCCGATGAGGCGGCGGGCAAGGTCAGTCTGATTGCAGGCGTGACTCAAGACCTGACCGAGCGCGTTAAAGCCGGTGAGCTGGTTAACCATGTCGCCTCGCAAGTTGGCGGTAAAGGCGGTGGTCGTGCTGACATGGCGCAGGCGGGTGGCAGTCAGCCAGAAGCGCTGGCTGGCGCGTTAAGTAGCGTCCCCGCGTGGCTGGAAAACATACTTAGCTAATCACAAAGGCCGGTGGCAATTATCTGCAACCGGCCTTTTGCTAACTTAATATAACTACTTTCATCCTCCATTCCCGAACGAATAGGAAAAAACGGCATATGGCACTATACGTACAGAAGTTCGGTGGCACCTCGGTAGGTTCTGTTGACCGTATCAAAGCCGTGGCGGAAAAGGTCAAGGGCTTTCGTGACCAGGGCCACCAGGTCGTGGTCGTGGTCTCCGCCATGAGCGGAGAGACCAACCGGTTGACCGATATGGCCAATGCGCTTAACGATGACCCCGCCCCGCGTGAAATGGATATGCTGCTCTCGACCGGTGAGCAGGTAACGATTTCATTGCTCGCCATGGCGCTCCAGCAGGTTGGCGTTGCGGCCACTTCGCACACCGGTGCCCAGGTCGGTATTCATACTGACAATGCTTACACCAAAGCGCGTATTCAGCGCATTGAAACCGAAGACCTTAAGGCTGACCTCGATGCAGGCAAGGTCGTGGTTGTGGCTGGTTTTCAGGGCGTTGATGAAGACGGCAATATCACTACGCTAGGACGTGGTGGCTCGGACACTACCGGGGTAGCGCTTGCTGCGGCACTCGGCGCCGATGAGTGCCAGATCTATACTGACGTTGATGGGGTTTACACCACTGACCCCCGCGTATGCACCAAGGCACAGCGCCTGGAGTGCATTACGGTGGAAGAAATGCTGGAGCTTGCAAGCCTGGGCTCCAAAGTGCTGCAAATTCGTGCGGTAGAGTTTGCGGGCAAGTACAACGTTCCCCTACGGGTACTGTCGAGCTTTGAAGATGGCCCCGGTACCCTAATTATTGCAGATGCTGACCAAGACGAGGACTCCATGGAAGAACCGCTGATTTCCGGTATCGCGTTTACCAAAAATGAAGCCAAACTGACACTGCTGCACACGCCCGATGTACCAGGTGTTGCGTCGCGCATTCTTGGCCCTATCGCTGATGCCAACATTGAAGTCGATATGATCGTGCAGAACGTAGCACCGGCGGGTGACTACACCGACTTTACCTTCACCGTGGCGAAGGGCGACTACAAGACCACCAAGAAGCTGCTTGAAGAAACGGTCATTCCTGACCTGGGCGGTGGTGAGCTGCGTGGCGATGACAATATCGCCAAGGTATCCTTGGTCGGTGTTGGCATGCGCTCTCACGCCGGTGTTGCCTCGAAGATGTTCCGCGTTTTGGCTGATGAAAACGTCAATATCCGTATGGTTTCCACCTCTGAAATTAAAATCTCAGTGGTGATTGATGAAAAGCATATGGAACTTGCCGTTAACGCGTTACACAAGGCATTTGGCCTGGATAAGTCAGATATAGAATCTGAATAACATTTCTGCCTTAAACCTTCTACGCTGAAAAGGTACTCGCTACTTGCCGGTGGTGAGCTTTCTTTCAACGGGAGGTTTGGGTGTCATGGAGTCAGAGGCATTGGTTAGCGCGCCGCTATGCCGCATAATGGCTTAGTGGCGCCTCTGGTGGACACAACCCGTTGTATAAAACGTCTGAGAAGGAGATCAGCCATGCTCATCCTAACCCGCCGAGTTGGCGAAACATTGATGATAGGTGATGAAATCACCGTCACAGTGTTAGGTGTGAAAGGTAATCAAGTGCGTATCGGCGTCAATGCGCCGAAAGACGTGGCTGTACACCGTGAAGAGATCTATCAGCGCATCCAGCGCGAGCGTAGCAGTGAAGAAAGCGAAGCAGAATAAATGGTCGCTTTTATCGCGCCCAATACAGGGCGTATCAACGGTAAGATGAAGCTGGCGCGAAAAAAATCGGCATAGGACTAGACAGCAGTCGCTGAAATCGGTAACATTCGCGCCGTGCTGTTGAGGAGAGGTGGCCGAGTGGCTGAAGGCGCTCCCCTGCTAAGGGAGTATAGGGTTTATAGCCCTATCGAGGGTTCGAATCCCTCTCTCTCCGCCAGCCGCACATTAGAAGATGCGCCCGTAGCTCAGCTGGATAGAGTACCTGACTACGAATCAGGGGGTCGGAGGTTCGAATCCTCCCGGGCGCGCCATCTTCTAACCTGATGTAAGGCGGAAGCCTATAAGTATTTCATTACAAGTATTTAAGCATAAGCACTTCATCATGTTTAGTAATGAGTATTTACATCACTAAAGCGCCCGTAGCTCAGCTGGATAGAGTACCTGACTACGAATCAGGGGGTCGGAGGTTCGAATCCTCCCGGGCGCGCCAGATTCTAAACCCGTTCTCTTTTATGAGAGCGGGTTTTCTGTTTTCTAGCCTGACCAGGGCGGCTCGCGCTTTGGTTTTGGATCGTTTTAAGCGCCCCGCATTGCGAGGGCGCTTTTTTTTGGTCAATGCGCTTGCTTAGTGGCAGCTGACAGCCGCCTCAGGGTGCGCTGTGTCGATGACCAGGCTTTTAAGCAGGGTGTCAAGGTCTGTTAGGCGTTTAACGCGCTGAAAGTGCTGGTTGGCTTCTTCATTGCCCTGACGCATCTGTGCGAGCCACTGCTTTACCAGCGAGACCACAACTCGGTCGGGTAGATGCTGCCGCTGAAGGTGCGCGTACTCCTTGATCACGCTGGCACGCATTGGCCATGTGGTTTCAGGCAGTCGTTCGCCGGTTCGCTGCCAGTGCCGGATACGTGGCGCAAGCCAGGGGTCTGCTAGCGCGCTACGGCCTAACATCACATCTCTGCAGCCTGACAGGGTGCGCGCTTTCCAGTACGCCTCCAGCGTCCATATATCGCCATTGGCAACCACGGGTATCGATACCTGCTGGCGCACTCGGCCGATCCACTCCCAGTGGGCCGGAGGGCGATAGCCTTCATCACGTGTGCGGCCGTGAACAACCAGACGAGCGGCACCGCCTGCCTGGGTCGCCTGGGCGCAGGCGACGGCTAAGCGCCGGTCTGAAAAGCCCAGGCGGATTTTAGCGGTGACCGGAATTTGACCCTCAAGTGCTTCGGAGACGGCCTTCACTGCCTGGTAGACGCGTTCAGGGCGGCGTAGTAACGAGGCGCCTCCATCATGCCGATTAACCAGCTTGGCCGGGCAGCCGAAATTCAAGTCCACGCTGACAGCGCCTAGCGCTAACGCCTGGCGAGCATTTTTAGCCAGCGCCTTGGGGTCAGAGCCAAGCAGTTGCAAATGCACGGGAATGCCGCTGGCGGTCGCAACAGGGCGGTTGGTAAGCTCAGGGCAGTGCTTGTAAAACACTCGGGGCGGGAGGCGCGTGTCGACCACGCGGACAAATTCGGTAACGGTCCAATCAAAGCCTGCCTCACGCGTTAATAAGTCGCGGGTGAGGGCGTCGATAACGCCCTCCATCGGGGCGAGGCCAATTTTTCCGTTTTGTAGTAAATTAACAACCATGACTTCCACTATGGCGCGATTGCGTTTTATGCTGGGTGTGGCAGGTTAGTGTATTACTTTGACGGCGCCAAGGGACTTTTAGAACCCTTTAAGCGTTAATTTATGCTCTACAACAAGAGAGACATTATGCAGAATGCAGAACTACTCCAGGAGGGGCTCGCAATTATGGGGCTTGGGATGGGCTTTGTTTTTGTTTTTCTTACTATTTTAGTCATTAGCGTTACGTTGATGTCAAAACTGTTAGGACGTTTTCAGCCGACGCCTGTGCCGACGTTAGCAGGTACAAAGCCTTCGTCTGCTCCCGCGTTGAGTGGCGAGGACGAGGAAGCGACTGCAGTTATCAGTGCTGCGGTGCATCGTTACCGCTCATTAAAGCGTCACTAATCGGTAATTTTTTAGTCAGCCTATCCCCTTATTTGCCTTTATTTTGTTAGTTTTACTACATATCAATAATTTTAACGTGTGAGCTACTGCTATGAATGAGACAAAACGCCCGCTGGGAATTACCGATGTGGTACTGCGTGATGCCCATCAATCACTGTTTGCGACCCGCTTGCGTCTGGACGATATGCTGCCCATCGCTGAAAAGCTGGATCGTGTTGGCTACTGGTCGCTAGAGACCTGGGGTGGCGCCACCTTTGATGCATGCATTCGTTATTTAGGCGAAGACCCATGGGAGCGTATTCGGGCATTAAAAGAGGCGATGCCCAATACGCCTCAAGCCATGCTACTGCGTGGTCAAAATCTGTTGGGCTATCGCCACTATGCGGATGACGTAGTCGATAAGTTTGTCGAACGGGCCAAAACCAACGGCGTTGATGTGTTCCGTGTGTTTGATGCCATGAATGACCCGCGCAACCTGAAGCGCGCGATTAAAGCGGTTCGTCAGGTGGGTGGGCATGCGCAGGGCACTATTTCCTACACGGTAAGCCCGGTACATACCCTGGATAGCTGGGTCGATCTAGCGACCAATATTGCCGAAATGGGCGCAGACTCGCTGGCTATCAAGGATATGGCGGGGCTGTTAACGCCTTACACCGCATTTGAGCTGGTAACGCGGCTGAAGAAAAATCTGTCTATTCCTGTTCACCTGCATTGCCATGCCACGACAGGACTTTCCACTTCCACCATTCTTAAGGCAGTCGAGGCCGGTATCGATAACGTCGATACCGCGATTTCGTCCATGTCGATGACGTATGGACATAGCCCCACAGAGTCCGTTGTTGCGATGCTCAAGGATACCGACCGTGATACCGGGCTGGACCTTGAACTGTTGGAAGACATCGCGGGCTATTTCCGTGAAGTACGTAAAAAGTACGCTGCTTTTGAAGGTTCGTTACGCGGCATCGATTCGCGCATTCTGGTGGCCCAGGTGCCAGGCGGCATGCTGACCAATATGGAAAGTCAGCTGAAAGAGCAGGGTGCGGGCGACAAGCTGGACGATGTGCTTGGCGAAATTCCTCGTGTGCGTGAAGACCTGGGATTTATTCCGCTGGTGACGCCCACGTCGCAAATCGTCGGTACCCAAGCGGTAATGAACGTGATGATGGGCGAGCGTTACAAGTCCATTTCCAAAGAGGTGCAGGCGCTGCTGAAAGGCGAATACGGCGCGGCACCCGCCCCCTTTAATACCGAGCTTCAAGCCCGCGTGCTGGAGGGCGGTCAGCCGATTACCTGTCGCCCGGCGGATAACCTTGCACCTGAAATGCAAAAGCTGGCGGCAGAGCTTAAAGAGAAAGCCGGCGCCGAGCAGGTACGCTTGGCAGAGGGCGAGTGTGAAATAGATGATGTCCTCACCTACGCCTTGTTCCCGCAAATCGGTCTGAAGTTTCTTAAAAATCGTGATAACGCGGACGCTTTCGAACCTGCGCCCCAGGTGGCTGGTAGCGAGCCTGCCAAGCCTCCGGTGGTTACTCAAGACAGTGCGCCAGAGGCGGCACGTGGCCCTGAAACCTATACCGTAAAGCTCAATGGCAAAGCGTTTGTAGTGGAAGTTTCTGAAGGCGGCGATATTGGCCAGGTGCAAGAGCAGTCGCCTGCGCCTGCGGCGAGCCCCGCCCCGGCGGCCAGCCGTGGTGAAGCCATAGAAGCACCGCTTGCTGGCAATATCTTCAAGGTGAATGTGCGCCCTGGCGACCAGGTAGCGGATGGGGAAGTGGTCATCATTCTTGAAGCTATGAAAATGGAAACCGAAATTCGCGCCAGCAGTGCCGGCACGGTATCGAAAGTCAATGTTAGTGAAGGCGACAGCGTAGCTGTTGGCGACGTACTGATTGAGCTTTAAGGGCCTCGGGAATGGATAAGCTAGTCACGTTATGGGAGGGCTCGGGGCTTTATAACCTTGAGCTTGGCCAGGTGGTCATGATCGGGGTCGGGCTGCTGCTGCTCTATTTGGCGATCCATAAGAAATTTGAGCCGCTGTTGTTGGTGCCGATTGGTTTTGGGGGGATTCTTGCCAATATTCCCGAAGCTGGCCTTGCGATTTCAGCGCTGGACCAGGCCATTGAGGTTGGCAAGCCTGCCGTGCTTCAGCAGGTTGGTGCCGCGCTGGGCGTAATGCTGGATCCTTTGGCAGGTATTGATGCGTGGCGTGAAACGCTCAAAGTAGTTGCCCATGGTGAGGTAGCGCCAGAGCAGCTGCGTGCCGCTAAGGATATTGCGACAAGCGTCGGTTACAGCAATGGCATGCTGTATAACTTCTATTCAGTGGCCATTGCATCGGGTATCGCACCGCTGTTGATCTTTATGGGCGTGGGTGCCATGACTGACTTTGGCCCGCTGCTTGCCAACCCTCGTACGCTGTTTCTAGGTGCTGCGGCCCAGTTTGGTATTTTCGCCACGCTGTTTGGTGCCGTTGTGCTGACCTCCATGGGCATCATGGACTTCTCGCTGAACCAGGCGGCAGCGATCGGGATTATCGGCGGCGCCGATGGGCCAACGTCTATCTATGTGTCCAGCGTGCTTGCTCCAGAGCTATTGGGTGCTATCGCGGTGGCGGCCTACGCGTACATGGCGCTGGTGCCGTTAATCCAGCCACCTATTATGCGGCTGTTAACCACTGAAAAAGAGCGTCAGATAAAAATGACGCAGCTGCGCCCCGTCTCCAGGCTGGAAAAAGTGATCTTTCCTCTCATGCTGTTGATCCTGGTCGCGCTGTTTCTACCCGACGCAGCACCGCTTCTGGGGATGTTCTGCTTTGGTAATTTGATGCGCGAATGCGGCGTGGTAGAGCGGCTTTCGGATACCGCCCAGAACGCGCTGATCAACATCGTGACGATCGTTCTAGGGCTTTCTGTTGGTTCAAAGCTGATGGCGGAAAGCTTCTTGACGGTGGAAACCCTCGGGATTCTGGGGCTGGGTATCGTGGCCTTCGGAATTGGTACCGCCGCCGGCGTGTTAATGGCCAAGCTGATGAACCTAATGAGCCGTATGCCGATTAATCCGCTGATAGGTGCTGCCGGGGTATCCGCTGTGCCTATGGCGGCGCGTGTAGCTAATAAGGTCGGTCTGGAATCCAATCCGCATAACTTCTTGTTGATGCATGCGATGGGTCCAAACGTGGCAGGAGTAATTGGTTCTGCCGTGGCTGCCGGGGTAATGATTAAATATTTGGGATAAATAGACAGGATTGACGGGGAAGCAGAAGTGCCCCATGCACGGCTTACGGTTTACACCGTAAGCCGTTTTTGGTTTCGGGGGCGGGTGCGTTTACCGGGGTAACGTCCAGCGTGCACTTTAGGCGATTTTCCAAGGGGGAAAGGTCGAACGTCTGGTCGCGGGGCCAGCCAATGGTGAGCTGAACACCTTCGCCATCGTAGTTGACGTGTTCAATGGGGATGGCCTTTTCGTCGCACCAGGCGCGGGCGATCGCCTCGCTGGCAAAGGTAAGGCGTAGCGTGTAGGCGTCTCGCTCAATCACTTCACGCGTCGGTAAGGTTTCCAACGCATGGCTGATGGCTTGAGCGTAAGCCCGTGCCAGCCCGCCGGTGCCTAGCTTGGTGCCGCCGAAGTAGCGCGTCACGACACCGCCGATTTCACCCATTTGGCTGCCTTGAAGTACCTGGTACATTGGCCGACCGGCCGTGCCGCCAGGCTCGCCATCATCGGAAAAACCAATCAGTGTTTGCTCCCCAGGCGGCCCAGCAATATAAGCCGTACAGTGATGGCTGGCATTGGGGTGAGCAGCTCTTGCCGCTTCAAGAAGTGCACTAAAAGCGGCCACATCTGGCGCATGGCATAGCCACGCCAGAAACTGGCTTTTTTCGACCTCTATCTCGGCGGTATGCCACTGCGAGGCAGCTAAATCAGGAACTTGATAACGCAATCAGTGCTCCATAAGGCCATAAGAATTGGCAGCAAGGTCGTTGGCACTATCCTGCGCCACACCCATTACCATTCCTAACACTTGAATATCGCAATTGTGCAAAAAGAGATCCGGCGCTTGGGTATCGGCAGGCCATAAATGTACGCCAAAGCGACTGATCGAGAGCTGCTTCAACGCAACAGGTTGCTGATTGATGTGAGCGACGGCGGTTTCTTCGTGGGTATCGCATTGAAAACGCCGAATAATAATGACATCTCCATCAAACAAGTTGCAATCACGCATTCGGTTGCCGCGTATTTTGAGGGCGTAGGTATTGTGCCGCGTTCTGCGTGGTGCTGTTTTAAAGGCGCGTGCCGATTGAATGCCTTTAGGTGCGCAGGACGCGCTGCTCAATACGGTAGAACCGGCGTGAGTTGGTGCTGACATCGATATATTCATAGGAAATTCTCCAATGCAGCGCCCTTTCCCTAGGCGTTTAGTAGTGGCAAGCCAGCAGGTTGTTGGCATGTCTTTTCATACAGTGTTTTAGTATACAGCTGTTTTTGCATACAGTGGTAGTGCTGTTTTTATCCAGTGCCTTTTGCTATTCAAGATGCTGGTCCCGTCGGCACGCTTGGTGCATTCTCACGGCCGCTGCGATTGGCTGGAGATAACGTGGCTTTCCGTGTAGAGTTTTGGCTAACTATCAACCTGTTGGGAGATACCTTTGAGCCTGTGCCTGCAAGCACGACAACTAGCCTGCGAGCGTGATGGGCGCTGGCTATTTGAAGGGCTCGATCTCACGATTCGCAGCGGTGACATCGTTCGAATTGAAGGCCCCAATGGCAGCGGCAAGACCACGCTGTTAAAGCTGCTGGCAGGTCAACTGAGTGATTACCAAGGCGAGCTTTTCTGGAACGGCGCGCCACTTCGCAAGGTGCGTGAACATTATCTGGCCAACCTGCTGTATCTGGGGCATTCGCCAGGCATCAAGGCTGGGCTTTCACCGCTTGAAAACCTGGCCTGGTACCAGGCGCTAAGCGGCGAGCGGGGTAATGAATCGCAGCGCCTGAGCGCTTTGGAGCAAGTAGGGCTTGGCGGTTTTGAGGACGTATTGGTCGGCCAGCTGTCGGCGGGTCAGCAGCGCCGTGTGGCGCTGGCCCGGTTAACGCTGACGCGCCGTCCGCTCTGGGTGCTTGACGAGCCGTTTTCCGCCATTGACCACCAAGGCGTAGCCGCGCTTGAAGCGCAGCTTTCAGCTCACGCTCAAGCTGGGGGGAGCATTCTGGTAACCACTCACCATGCGCTGAATGCTTCGCCCGCCGCTCGCTGTATTCAACTGGGATAAACAATGACGCAGGGGCAGAAGGCGACCACTACACTACTTGAAACGCCGGTGCCGGGCGGGCTGTGGATCGCCTTTACCGCCACCCTCAAGCGTGATGTAACACTGATGTTCAGACGCCGCGGCGAACTGTTCAATCCGCTGGTCTTCTTCGCGCTGGTGATAACGCTGTTCCCAATCGGCATTTCACCCGACCGCGCCGTACTTGCGCTGATCGCGCCAGGTCTTTTGTGGGTAGCGGCGCTTCTGGCGGCGCTTTTGTCGCTGGATAGCCTGTTTCGCACCGATTATGACGACGGCAGCCTTGAGCAGATGCTGCTCGCGCCTCAGCCGCTAGCCGCGCTTAGCCTGGCCAAGGTACTTGCCCACTGGTTGTTGACCGGGCTGCCGCTGGCGCTGGTTGCGCCGCTTCTGGGTGTGACGCTGGCCCTGCCTCCGGGCAGCTACGCGGTGCTTGCGCTTTCGCTTTTGCTGGGCAGCGCCAGCTTGAGCCTGCTTGGCGCGATTGGTGCGGCGCTAACCGTTGGTATCGCGCGGGGCGGCGTACTGCTGTCGCTGCTTATACTGCCGCTGTATATACCGGTGCTTATTTTTGGGGTCGGGGCGGTGCAGGCTGCTGTCATCGGTGAAGGCGTTGCGGCGCACCTGGCCATGCTCGGGGCCCTGCTGGCTGCGTCGCTACTGTTGGCTCCCTGGGCGATTGCCGCCTCGCTACGCATCAGTATCAACGGTTGAGGACAGAACACGTCATGTGGACCTTTATTCATAAATGGGGCTCGCCCAAATGGTTTTATGCAATGAGTGCAAAGGTGCAGCCCTGGTGCTGGGCAGTCTCCCTGGTACTCATTGCGACCGGCACGGTATGGGGGTTAGCCTTTGCACCCACCGAGGTGAATCAGGGGCAGGGCGATAGCTTCAGGATCATTTATGTCCACGTGCCCGCCGCCTTTCTTGCCCAGTCGGTGTTTGTTTCGATGGCGGCGGCGAGCCTGGTCTTCATGGTATGGAAGATCAAGGTGGCGGATATGGCCGCGACAGTTATGGCGCCGTTTGGGGCGGTGATGACGTTTGTGGCGCTTTTTTCCGGAGCGGTGTGGGGTGTGCCCACCTGGGGTACCTGGTGGATGTGGGATGCCCGACTGACCTCCATGCTGATTCTGTTGTTCCTGTTTCTGGGGGTGATCGCCCTGCGCAGCGCTTTTACCCGTCGTGAGGGGGGGGCAAAAGCGGCTTCGGTACTGGCCATGGTTGGGGTCATCAATATTCCGATTATCAAGTACTCGGTGGACTGGTGGTTTACGCTCCACCAGTCGGCGACCTTTACGTTGACGTCGCGGCCCCTCATGCCCACGGAAATGTGGCTGCCGTTACTGATCATGGTGCTGGGCTTCTACTGGTTTTTTATCGCTCTTACACTGATGCGTACGCGGAATGAAATCCTGCGTCGGGAAATTGATAAGCGTTGGGTCAGGGATTTGATCAGGGAGGCGCGGTAATGGCATTTACATCGTTTGGCGCGTTCTTGGCCATGGGCGGACACGGCCCTTACGTGTGGGCGGCCTGGGGCGTCACGGCACTTTTGATGGTTGCCTGCATCATTCATGCTCGTTTTGAGCGCCGCCAACTGGCCAGTGCTGTAAAACGCCGTGCCCGGCGTGGTGACCGTCATCCACCCCATCAAACGAGACATGCTGATGACACCTAAACGTCGCCAGAAGCTGGTGATCATTCTCGGCGCGCTGGCGCTAGCCGCCGTGGCGGTAGGCCTCACGCTCTATGCCCTGCGCGCTAATATCAACCTGTTCTACAGTCCGGTGCAGATTGCCCAGGGTGACGCGCCCATCGAGCGGACAATCCGTGCAGGCGGTATGGTAAAGGAGGGCTCGGTTGTCCGTGACCCGCAAAGCCTGAACGTCGAGTTCCTGGTAACCGACTACGTGGACGAGCTTGCGGTGGCCTATAACGGCATCCTGCCGGATCTGTTTCGCGAAGGGCAGGGCGTGGTAGTGGTAGGCAAACTGTCTACAGACGGGCGGTTTATCGCTGACAAGGTGCTTGCTCGCCACGATGAAAACTACATGCCGCCCGAAGTGTCGCAAGCGTTAGAAGAGGCAGGTTACTCGCCTGCTGATTATCAGGACCAACCGGTTGAAGCAGCCAAGCGTGAATAGGTTGAGCCAATGTCCTATACCCTAGAGTCCGTGTCATGCTGGAGTGCCGATGTTGGTAAAACTGATCCCTGAGCTTGGGCACTTCGCGTTAATTATTGCCCTGCTAATGGCAGTATTGCAGGGCGTAATGCCATTAGCCGGGGCGGCCACGCGCAGGCCGCTTTGGATGGCATATGGTCATCCCATGGCCACGGGGCAGTTTCTGTTTATCGCAGCGGCTTATGTGTGCCTAACCGCCAGCTACGCGCTGGATGACTTCAGTGTGGCGAACGTCGCCAACAACTCCAACTCGCTGTTGCCCTGGTACTACAAGCTCAGTGCGGTGTGGGGCAACCATGAAGGGTCGGTGCTGTTGTGGAGCCTGATGCTGGCGGGCTGGGGGTATGCCGCTTCGCGCTTCTCAGGCGGCCTGCCTCGCGACATGGTAGCGCGGGTACAGGGTGTGATGGGCTTGATTAGCGTGGGATTCTTACTGTTTATCCTGCTGACGTCCAATCCCTTCGAGCGGCTTTTGCCCAACGTGCCTCACGATGGCGCGGACCTTAATCCGCTGCTTCAGGATATTGGCTTGATTGTTCACCCGCCGATGCTCTACATGGGCTATGTCGGGTTTTCCGTCGTGTTTGCCTTCGCCATTGCCGCGCTGCTGGGTGGGCGGTTGGATGCGGCCTGGACGCGCTGGGCGCGCCCCTGGACCAATATTGCCTGGGCCTTTTTGACGGTAGGTATTGCATTGGGCAGCTGGTGGGCCTACTACGAACTCGGCTGGGGAGGCTGGTGGTTCTGGGACCCGGTGGAAAATGCCTCGCTACTGCCCTGGCTAACCGGCACCGCGCTGATCCATTCGCTGGCCGTCACCGAAAAGCGCGGCTCGTTTAAAAGCTGGACCGTACTGCTGGCCATTTTTACCTTTTCGCTATCGCTGCTGGGTACCTTTCTGGTGCGTTCTGGTGTACTTACCTCGGTGCACGCGTTTGCCAATGACCCCTCACGCGGCTTGTTTATTCTGGTGCTGCTGACGATCACCGTGACGCTTTCTCTACTGATATTTGCGCTGCGCGCGCCCCGCGTGAGCCATCATGCGAGCTTCAACTGGCTATCACGAGATTCGCTGCTGCTTATCAACAATATTCTATTGGTCATCATGACCGTGACGATTTTGCTGGGTACGCTCTACCCGCTGATTTTAGACTCGCTCAACCTGGGTAAAATCAGCGTGGGCCCGCCGTACTTTAATGCGCTTTTTGTACCGCTGACGGTTGTGATGTGTCTCTTTATGGGGCTTGGTCCGGTCGCTCGCTGGAAGAGCATGCCAGCCAGTGAACTGCGCCGTAAATTGTGGCTTGCTGGCGTCGCTGCGCTGGTGCTGGGTATGGTGTTGCCGCTGATATACACCGGTGAATGGAACCTGTGGGCCTCATTGGGTATTGTGGCTGCGCTGTGGATCGTGCTGCCGATTGGGAGGGACATGTGGGATAAAACCCGCCACGGCGCTAGCCGCCTGGCGGGTTTGCGCAAGCTTTCCCTAGCGTATTGGGGCATGGTGCTCGGGCATGTGGGAATTGCAGTGACGATTATTGGTGTGGCCGTGGTGTCCAACTATGCCACTGAGCGCACGGTGCGTATGGCGCCGGGCACCGAGCTTGACGTCGCGGGCTATCAGTTCACGTTGACGGAGCTTAAAAGCCGCCGAGGCGCCAACTTTATGGCCGATACGGCCGTCATTCAGGTGCGCAATATCGAATCAGGGCGTGGTTTTATTATGCGCCCTGAGAAGCGCTTTTATCTGGCAACGGGTATGCCCATGAGCCAGGTCGCGCTACGCCCCGGCCTGTTTCGGGATCTTTACGTTGCCATGGGTGAAGATTTGGAGGATGGCAGTTGGGCCATGCGCATTCAATATAAGCCTTTTGTACGCTGGCTTTGGTTGGGCGGTTTGTTGATGGCGTTAGGCGGCATACTGGCAATAGTGGATAAGCGCTATCGCCGAACCAGAACGGCCGACCGTGCCGACGTGGCCCGCTCGCCCAAAACGCAGGAAGCCGCGCTATGAGCCGTCGACTATGGCTGTTACTGCTACCGCTGGGTTTTCTTCTGGTGGCGCTGTTTTTATATCAGCGTTTGCAGCATGACCCGTCAGCCCGGGACTCGGCGCTGATGGCACGTGAGTTCCCGACATTTGAGGCCACCACGCTGCGTGATGAAGGCACCCTGGTTGATCAAACGCTGCTCAAGGGGGAAGTCTCACTGGTTAATGTGTGGGGCGAATGGTGCCCGGCCTGCAAGCAGGAAATGCCCCAGCTTTTGGCATTGGCCGACCAGGGTGTTCGTATGGTCGGGGTGAACTATCGCGATACCCGCGAAAAAGGAATGCACTTTTTAAACGAGTTTGGCGACCCGTTTGAAGTGAATATCTTTGACCCTGACGGCAGCCTGGGCTTTGACCTTGGCGTTTATGGCGCGCCTGAAACGTTTCTGGTCGATGCCGGCGGAATTATTCGCTATCACCATAAAGGCGATATCTCTCCTCAGGATGTGGCCGAGCGTATTTTGCCGGAGGTAGCCAAATGGCGTTAATACGTACCCTGGCCGTGCTCTTCCTGCTGTTGTCGACAAGCGTCGTGGCGGAGGGAATCGAGCTGCGTGAGTTTGACGACCCGGTGCTGGCGCAGCGTTATCACGCATTAACCGCGTCCATGCGCTGCCCGCTGTGTGAAAACCAGGCCATCAATGATTCGAACTCGCCTATCTCCGCCGATATGCGGGAACGGGTGTATCAAATGCTGCAGGATGGGCGCTCCGATAGCGAAGTGGTCAATCACATGGTAGAGCGCTTTGGCGACTATGTTCTCTATAATCCGCGCCTGGAGAGCCGCACCTATCTTCTGTGGGGGCTGCCCATTGGGTTAGGCGTCGGGGGTGTTTTGATCGTGCTGCTGATTGTACGCGCACGGCGCCATGCGTCTGCCAAGGCGCTAAGTGCTGAAGAGCGCGCTCGGCTGGATGCGCTGATTCAGCGCAGGAGATCCTCATGACGCTTTTATGGGTCGCCATGGCGATTGTCATGTTGCCAGCGATTGTCTTGCTACTTTCCCCGCTGCGTAAGGCGCATGCGCTTTATGACCAGCAACGCGCATATGAAGCCAACGACACTTCGGCCGAGCAGAACGTGGCCATTTTTCAGCGTCGGCTTGTCTCGTTAGAGGCGGCTCATGCGCGTGGCGATGTTAGTGCCGCGCAGTTTGAAGAAGGAACGCTGGAACTTGAGCGTAGCCTTCTGGAAGATACTGCCACGCTGGCCGTACGACCGCTACAATCGCCCCTTGCCGGGCGTTTAGCTGTGCCATTGATTGCCTTGAGCGTGGTGGCCATCAGTCTTTTTTGGTACCTGGAAGAAGGGGCCGAGGGTGATCTTGCCCTGTATGGCGTTCAGCAGGAATTACTCAACGACCCCGGCGCTACTCCAGACACGTATATTCGTCGTATGGAAGAGCAGGCCGCGCTTCAGCCGGGCAATGCCAACGTGTGGGCCTCGCTGTTTCCGCTGTATCGCGATACCGGCCAGGAAGATAACGCCATCGATGCGCTGGAACGGCTCATCGCGCTGGAAGGCCGGCTCCCTGCACTGCTCGCCCAGCTTGCGCAAATTCGCTTCTTTATGGCAGGACGTGAGCTGACCCCGGATGTGCAGCGTTTGGTGAATGAAACGCTGGCTCAGGACCCACGCCAACCAACGGTGCTCGGTCTGTTAGGCATTCACGCGTTTGATAACGGTGATTACGAGGGCGCAATGGAGCGCTGGCGGCGCGCGCTGGCAACGGTCAACGATCCGAACACGGCCGACTCGCTACGCGAAGGTATCCGCGCGGCCCAGGAACGCTTGGCCGATACATCCGAAACAGCGGCGGCTGATGAGCCTTGAGCCAATCACCGCTGCCGAAGTCGTTATGAATCATGTATTTTGAATACGTCTCATGTTTATAAATAATTTTTTGTAGGATTGGCATGCGCTTAACCTCTATCCGCCTTGTTGGATTCAAGTCGTTTGTCGATCCGGTCACGGTGCCCTTCGACGGTAATATGACCGCGATTGTCGGCCCCAATGGCTGTGGCAAGTCCAATATTATCGACGCCGTGCGCTGGGTGATGGGCGAGTCCTCCGCTAAAACCCTGCGTGGCGAGTCCATGGCCGACGTTATCTTTAATGGCTCGACTGGGCGCAAGCCGGTGGGCCAGGCGTCTATTGAGCTCAAGTTCGACAATCGCGACGGCACCATGGGTGGCGTGTATGCCCAATACGCGGAAATCGTGGTCAAACGGTTAGTGACCCGCGACGGCCAGTCCAACTACTTCTTCAATGGCCAAAAGTGCCGTCGACGGGATATCGCCGACCTGTTTATGGGCACCGGGCTTGGCCCGCGCTCCTACGCGATTATCGGCCAGGGCATGATCTCGCGATTGATTGAAGCTCGCCCCGATGATTTGCGCTCAACGCTTGAAGAAGCTGCGGGCATTTCTAAATACAAGGAGCGCCGCCGCGAAACCGAAAATCGTATGCGGCGCACCCAGGAAAACCTTGAGCGTTTGGACGATATTCGCGAGGAGCTGGATAAACAGCTTGAGCGCTTAAAGCGCCAGGCCGAGGCGGCCAAACGCTATCAGGAGTTAAAGCAGCAGGAGTACCGGCTTAAAGGCGAGCTGGCACTGCTACGCGGGCGCACCTTGCGAGTAGAGCAGTCGCAGCAGGAGAGCCGGGTTCGTGAGCTGGAAATCTCAGTTGAAAAAGATGTGTTTGGCGTACGCCAGTGCGAAACCCGCCTGGAGCAAGCTCGTGAGCAGCACGATGAGCTGGCTGAGGTACTGGAGCGCCACCAGCAGCAGTTTTTTGAAACCACCACGCGCATTGCACGGCTGGAGCAGGACCAGGCCCACCGGCGTAGCCGTGAGGCCCAGCTAGCCAGCGATATTGCCACTGCACGGCGCGAACTGGATGAGCAACGCCTGGTGAGCGAAGGCGACCGGGAGCGTCTTGCCGCCATCGACGAACGCTTTGAGGATCTGGCGCCCGAACACGAAGCGCTGGAAGAGCAGCTGGACGCCCTGGAACAGGCCCTCGCCGATGCTACCCCCGCCATGGAAGCCGCCGAGCAGCAGTGGTCGGACGCCGAAAATCGCTGGCGCGATGCCAGCCGCGAAGCCGACCGCAGCCAGGACCAGCTGCGCGATTTAGAGCAGCGTATTCAACGCCTACAGGCAGAAAGCCAGCGGCGGCGTCAGCAGCGCGGCGATTTGGCGGATTTGAGCGCGCTACGCGAAGAGCATGCTCAGTTCCAGGCACAGTTGGAAGAAGCCGAAGCGCGTTCCGAAGCCTTCACCCAAACGCGTGAACAGTGGCAGCAGCAGTACAGCGATGCCAAACAGCGTTATCAACAGGCAACGCTTACCCGTGATGATAAACGCGCTGAATTGAGCCAGCGCCAGGGTGAACTATCCTCGCTACAGACCCTGATGGATGCCGCGCTGGCCGACCACGACCCGGACATGGAAGCAACTCTGGCAACCCACGGGCTAAGTAATGCCCCCCGCCTGGGTGAAACCCTCAGCGTGACACCCGGTTGGGAGACGGTCATTTCCTGGCTGTTGGCGCCCTGGTTGAATGCTCGACTGGTCGCAAGCCACCAGCTTGCCGCGTTGCCGCAGGCGCTGGCTACCGACTGGTGTTTGATTGATGAGCAAGCGCCCGCCGCTTCAACCCAGGGCCAGCGGCTGGATTCACTGGTAAGCGGCGCTGGTGCGATAGGTGAATGGTTAGCAAGTATTCACTACGTTGAGTCCGGCGCCGAGGCTGAGCAGCTTGCGCCCGGCCTTGCAGCGGGAGAAAGCGTTGTTAGCCGTGACGGCGTTTGGCGGGGGCGCGGCTGGCTGCATCAGCAGGCCAATGGCGAAGGCGTTGATGCCTTACTGGTAACGCGACGCCGTTTCAAGGAGCTGGACGCCCTGCGCGAGCAGGATGAAGACGCGCTGGCGCTGGCTGAAGAGCAGTGCGAAACGACCAGTGAGACTATTGAAGCCCTGGAGCTTTCCCGTGAACAGCAGGCTGAGCAGGAGCGTGGTCATGCTGCAAGCGTTCAGCAGTTGGCCATTAAAGAGCGTAGCGCTGCCCAAAAGCTGGAGCATTTGGAGAGCCGGGCCACCGAGCTTGATGCGGAGCTTGGGCAACTGCAAGAGGATGAAGCGGCGTTAACGCTTACCCTGGAGGAGCAGCGCGCCCGCTGGAATGTGGCGATGGAAACGCTGGAAACCACTGCACAAGCACGCGAAGAGGCCAGCGAGCAGCGTGGCCGCCAGCGCGAACAGCGCGACCAGCTGACTCAGCAACACGGCCCGTTAAAAGCACAGCAGCAAACGCTGGCGTTAGAGCGTGAGCGGTTAACCGCTGAGCGGAGTAGTTTGCGCGCCCAGCAGACGCGCTCAAGCGACAGCGAAGAGCGCTTGACGCTACGCATAGCAGAGCTAGAAGCGTCGCGGGAAACGCTACTTGAGCCGGACGAGTTGGCCGGTGAAGAGCTTGAAGAGCTACTACATCAGCGTGAGCAGCAGGAGCGCCGCCTTAACGAAACGCGCCAGCAGGCCCAGTCGCTGGCAGAACAGCTGCGCAATGATGAGCTGGCCCGCCAGCAGCACGAACGCAATCTTGAACAGAGCCGCGAGCAGCTTCAGCAGCGGCGTATGGATGTTCAGGCGCTGGCGCTAAAAGCGGCCACGCAAGATGAGCAACTGGCCGAACTGGGGCATGACGCCGATGCCCTGGCCGAGAACCTGCCAAGCGATGCCAGTGAACAGGTTTGGCAGGAGCGTTTGGAAAGCACCGGCGAGAAGATACGCCGCCTGGGCGCCATTAATCTGGCAGCGATTGAGGAGTACGACCAGCAGGCCGAGCGACGCAACTATTTGGAAGCCCAGCACGCCGAACTGACCGAAGCGCTGGAAACCCTGGAGCGAGCGATCAAGCGTATCGACCAGGAAACGCGGGTACGTTTCAAGGAAACGTTTGATCAAGTGAATAGCGGTTTGCAGGAACTCTTTCCCCGCGTGTTTGGCGGTGGGGCGGCCTGGCTAACGCTCACAGGTGATGATTTATTGGAAACCGGGGTGGCGATCATGGCGCGTCCACCGGGCAAGAAGAACAGCACGATTCATCTGCTCTCCGGTGGGGAAAAAGCACTTACCGCGCTTTCGTTGGTGTTCTCGATCTTCCAGCTCAACCCCGCGCCGTTCTGTATGCTCGATGAAGTTGACGCGCCGCTGGATGATGCCAACGTGGGGCGATACGCCAAGCTCGTAAAAGAGATGTCGGAAAACGTTCAGTTCATCTATATCACCCACAACAAGATTGCCATGGAAGCCGCCGAGCGCCTGATGGGGGTGACCATGCAGGAACCCGGCGTGTCGCGCTTGGTATCGGTGGGGATTGATGAAGCTGCGGCGCTGGTGGATTAAGCCTCAGCTTAGCCTTCGCCCAGCTCGCGCATCACTGCATACAGCCTGGATTTGGCTTCAAAGCCTACGCCCGGAATATCGGGCAGGCCGACGTAGCCATTTTCAACCTGAATGCCGTCAGCGAAGCCACCAAACGGCTGGAAGACATCCGGATAGGATTCGTTGCCGCCCAGGTGCAAGCCAGCGGCGATATTCAGTGACATTTGGTGGCCGCCGTGGGGTACTACGCGGCGCGATGACCAGCCAAGCTCATCCATCACTTTCAGCGTGCGCATGTACTCCACCAGCCCGTAAGAGAGGGCGCAGTCGAACTGCACGAAATCGCGGTCGGCACGCATGCCTCCATGGCGTAGCAAGTTGCGGGCGTCCTGGTGCGAGAACAGGTTTTCGCCGGTCGCCATGGGTAATTCATAATGGTTGGCAAGCTCCGCCTGAAGCGCGTAATCCAGCGGGTCACCGGCTTCTTCGTACCAGAAGAGGTTATAAGGCTTTAGCGCTTCGGCGTAAGCAATCGCCGTTTTCAGGTCAAAGCGCCCGTTAGCATCTACTGCCAAGCGGCTGCCATCGCCTACGACTTCAAGCACGGCTTCGATACGCTGAATATCTTCCTCAAGCGGTGCGCCGCCAATCTTCATTTTTAACACGTTGTAGCCACGCGCCAGGTAGCTGCGCATTTCGTCCTGCAGCCTGGTGTGGTCTTTACCAGGGTAGTAGTAGCCGCCAGCCGCATACACCCAGACCTTATCGTCGGCTTGGCCGTTTCGATAACGCTCGGCAAGCAGCTGGTAGAGCGGTTTGCCCTCAATTTTGGCGACTGCATCCCAAATTGCCATGTCGATCGTGCCTACCGCGACCGAGCGCTCACCGTGCCCGCCGGGCTTTTCGTTTTTCATCAGGGTGTCCCAGATAGCAAACGGGTCCAGGTTGTCGCGGGCGTGATCAATGAGCGTGTCGGGGTTGGCCTCGGTGATTCTATCCAGAAAGCGGTCACGCATGAGCGCTCCCTGGCCATAGCGCCCGTTGGAGTTAAAACCGTAGCCAATCACGGGTTTACCGTCGCGTATCACATCAGTGATGACGGCCACGACCGAACAGGTCATTTTGGAAAAATCGATATAAGCGTTGGCAATCGGGGAGGCAATCGAAACGGTTTTCTCGCGAATATCCACAATACGCATGGCAAGCTCCTTGGTGGTCAAGTGCTTAACCCTATGCGTGACAAGGGGGGCTGCCCAATGCTATTACTAGGTGCTCCCATGCTGAAACGGCATTGCCCCATGGAACTCGTCTGGTTAGAAGACTTTACCGCCCTTGCCGAGCACGGCAGTTTTGTACGTGCTGCAAACGCCCGACATATTACCCAGCCCGCGTTCAGCCGACGGATCCGCGCGTTTGAACAGTGGATGGGCGTTAGTCTGTTTATTCGCACCCCACAGGGCACCACGCTCACCGACGCCGGTAAACACATACAGGCCAGTGCGTTTGACGCGATTGGCCGACTGTACCGCTTGCGGGCTGAAGCACAGCAAATTGCCGGGGAAGCGACCCGAACGTTGCAGTTTGCAGCGACGCACTCGCTGTCATTTACGTTCTTCCCCCGTTGGATAAGAGCCCTGGAGCAGGGAGCGCCCATGGAGGCCGTGCGCCTTCACTCGGATACAATGTCCACGTGTGAGCAGTTGTTGTTACAAGGTGACTGCCAGTTCTTGTTAAGCCATCGGCATTGCGCTGTTCCCTCACGGTTATCGCCTGACCAGTTTGAGAGTATAAAGGTGGGCGAGGATTCGCTGATTCCACTGGTGGGAAAAGAATTAAGCAGTTCTCAGTGCCTGGAAGTGTTGCCTTACCTGGGATATACCGATGCTTCGGGATTAGGCCGTGTTGTTAACCACTGGCTTAATGAAAATGCCACTTCTCTTATAAGTGCACCTCGCTTTACCAGCCACTTGGCTGCGGTGTTGATGTCCATGGTGTTGGAAAATAAAGGCCTGGCATGGATACCTAAAAGCCTTTCAGAACAAGAGATTAGCGATGGAAGGTTGGTGCGTGCATTAGATGATTCGTGGGACATCCCGTTAGAAATACACCTGACCCGACCACGTGTATTAGCCAGCCACTTTGCGAACGCATTCTGGCAAAAGCTGTCCAACGGTTAAGCAAATAACTGCTACAACTGTTAACAAATTGAGTAGAAATAATAAAAAAATGTGTAAAAACGCTCAACTTATCTATATTGATCATTATAAAATTGTGGTTAATGCTATGGTAGATTTACCTTGAACTAGTGTGGCTGAGCTGGATTAAAGCCTTTTGCTGTTTTTATATACAGTAGTGGTAGGTTGGTTGTTAAGCTCGCTTCGCTTTAAGGATTAAGTAAACATTAAGTAAGATAGATGCAGTACATATACACCAGGATTAAAGAGCAGATTCACGACCTGAATAATAGCAACTGAGTCTGATCACGATGAACGTCAATATTGCTTAGAAAACGTCAGGAACTGTACTTAGGAACTGTGCTTAGGAACCGTGCCATGACGTAGAAATCGCTAAAAAATGGCTCTATTTATAGTAACCGCGCTATGCTAGTGGTATTTATTTACCACCTGAAAGGTTTTCACTCAGGTATGGCGCTTTAGTAACCGGTTAAATGACCCATGGAATGTTCGACATGGAACTAAGAGAATGGTTAATCATTTTAGGACTGGCGTTGGTGTCGCTCATCGTAGTCGACGGTGTACGACGACTCCAACGCCAGCGGCGCGTCCCTCGTCTGGACCAGGCGGTTAAGGATCTTCCCGAGGCGAAGCTAACCGAGCTGGATGATGAGGCTAAAGAAGCCGAAATTAGCTGGGAGCTTCCGAACGGTGGCGCACGTGTCGTTAAACCTGCGGACTATAGTGGGGTCGGCGCGAAACCCAAGTTGGAACGTCAAGACCATCCAGGGCCTTCCAGAGTGCTATCCGAATTTAGGCGCTCCTTTGCCAATGCGGTCCCTAAGCGTAAAGCGACTGCTCCGCCAGTGGATACAGCAGCATCTGCACAGCCTCAGCGCCAGGCCGCTGCGCCTAAAGCACGCCCGGCTGACATTGATCGTCGAGAGCCAAGCATCTTCCCGAATAGCGACGCTCCAGCTGACGTGAGCCAGGTTGAACCCCAGCCAACGGCACAAGCCAATCCTGTTAACACTCAGCCGGTAGACAAAACAGCGTCAGAAGCGCATGCGCCTATTGCCGAGCAAGTGCCAACCCAAAGCAAGCCACACACTGGAGAGCCGTCTATCTCCCTATCTACTGCCAACGAAGAGTCCGTTGCTGCGAAAGAAGAGCCTGTCGCGGTGAATGAATCCGTCGCGGTGAATAAGGAGAGCCCTGCTGAGCCGGTCCTCGCTGTTGAAACAGACGCCGATCCTGTGTTGCGTGCAGAGCCAGAAGATGCCGCTTCGGCCAGGGCGCCCAAGCGTCGTCAACTGCGTGAAGATACGGCCGGCGAGTATGACGAGCTGGATGATGATGCCGTTGATGAGTATCGGCTGGTTGATTTTGAGGGTATGGGCCGCTCGCTTAAACGTCGCCTGATACAGCGTCGTCAGGAAAAAGCCCGTAAGAAAGCTGAAAAGGCCAAGCGTGCTGAAGCCGCCGCCAAGCTGAAAGCAGAGCGCAAAGCGCTTGAAGCCGAGCAGCGCCGTGAAGCAAAAGAAGCTGCCGAGGCAGAAAAAGCCCGCATTGCCCAGGAACAGGCCGAAGCCCGCGAAGCCGCCGAAATTGCTGCGGAAGCGCAACGGGCCGCTGCACGCCATGACGAGTCTGAACCTGCTTATGCGCATGAAACATCAGCGGATCAGTACGATGACTATGAAGCCTACGATGAAGCGCCGGTGCGTGGCTCGCGTGATAATGTCGTACGTGCTCACCCAACGCTTGAAAAAGCGTTGCGTCATGATGTGCCGGGTGAACATGCCAAAGAAACATTGACCAACGCCGATGAGGTGGTGGTTATCAGCGTGCTCTCCCGGGACCCGGAAGGCTTCGATGGCAGCAAGTTGCTGGAGCTCATTATGGCGTGCGGTCTACGCTACAGCCGTGCCATGGGTGTGTTCCACCGCTTTGAAACAGAAAGTGACGACAGCGAACTTCAGTTCTCAATGATTAACGTGGTCAAGCCTGGCACGTTCCCTATTGAAGAGATGGGTGAGTTTGTAACGCCAGGGATCACCTTCCTGATGCCCTTGCCAGGAGCAGTCGACAGCTCTGCAGCCTTTGAAGCCATGGTGGAAACCGCTATGGCCGTGGTTCGCCATATGAGTGGCGAGCTGAAGGATGAAAATCGCAGCGTCATGACGGCTCAAACCATTGAGTTTGCCCGCCAGCGGGTGCATGAGTTTGAACGCCGCCACCGCCTGCATCGCCACATGCAAGCCCACTAAGTAGCGCTTGCTGTTAAACACCCGCCTTCTTGCAGAAGGCGGGTGTTTTTGTTCCAGGATGTGTCTTTTTTGTGATTGATTTTAGCCCGTACGATGGAAACCAACGTTAATGAGTCAGCCTGACCCCCAAGTGTTGGAAGCAGTCACCCAGCTGCGCGCCGAGCTTGATGAAGCCAACTACCGTTACTACGTATTGGATGAGCCAACGTTATCAGACGCTGACTACGACCGGAGGCTGCAACGCTTAAAGCAGCTGGAAGCTGAAAACCCAACGCTCGTCTCTCCGGATTCACCGACTCAGCGCGTGGGTGCGGCGCCTGCTGATGGCTTTCCTTCGGTCGCCCACGCCATCCCCATGCTCTCGCTGGATAACGCGTTTAGCGGTGACGACATCGTGGCCTTTGCTGAGCGCGTCGCAGAGCGCTTGGAGTGCGCAGCAAATGACGTTGAGTTTACCTGTGAGCCGAAGCTTGATGGCGCTGCGGTATCGCTGGTGTATGAGCAGGGCGTGCTGGTGAGTGGCGCCACCCGTGGCGATGGCCGCACTGGGGAGGGCATTACCTCTAACCTGCGTACGCTGCGCTCGGTGCCTTTAAAGCTAATGGGCAAGCAGATCCCTGAGCTTTTGGAAGTGCGCGGTGAAGTCATCATGCGCCACCAAGGCTTTGAAGCGCTTAACGAGCGTGCACGCGAGGAGGGTAGCAAGGTATTTGCCAACCCGCGTAACGCCGCTGCCGGTAGTTTACGTCAGTTGAACCCGGAGATTACTGCTACCCGCCCACTGGAATTTCATGCCTATCAGGCGGCGCGTCTGGAACCGGACATGGGCGACACCACGCATAGCGAACTGATGGATCGACTGGTAACGCTGGGCTTTCGCGCCAGCGCGGAGCTAAAGGTGCTGACCGGCCCGCAGGCGGTCGTTGAGTATTGCGAGCAGTTGGGTGAGAAGCGCGACCAGTTGGGCTACGACATCGACGGCGTGGTGATCAAGGTGAATGCACTGCGCTATCAGCGTGAGCTTGGGTTTGTGGCTCGCGCTCCCCGCTGGGCAACGGCATTTAAGTACCCCGCTCAGGAAGAGATCACCACGCTTAATGACGTTGAGTTTCAGGTAGGCCGTACGGGTGCCATCACGCCAGTGGCAAGGCTTGAGCCCGTTAGCGTGGCAGGCGTTACCGTATCCAACGCGACGCTGCACAACGCCGATGAAATCACCCGCCTGGATGTCATGATTGGCGATACAGTGGCTATTCGCCGCGCAGGCGATGTGATTCCCCAAGTGGTCCGGGTCGATAAGGAAAAACGCCCAATAGACGCGCAGCCGATTGTGTTCCCCGAGCACTGCCCGGTGTGCGGTTCGGATATCGAGCGCGTGGCAGGCGAAGCGGTAGCGCGCTGCTCGGGTGGGCTTTTCTGCGCTGCCCAGCGTAAAGAAGCGCTCAAACACTTCTCTAGCCGCAAGGCCCTGGATGTAGATGGCCTGGGCGTCAAACTGATCGACCAGCTGGTAGAGCTGGATTGGGTGAAAACACCTGCCGATCTGTTTCACCTGACGGTTGAGCAATGGCAGAGCTTGCCGCGTATGGGCGAAAAATCGTCCATTAATCTGGTCAACGCGCTGGATAAAGCTCGTCATACGACGCTCGCTCGGTTTATCTACGCGTTGGGCATTCGCGAGGTGGGTGAGGCCACAGCAGCCAACCTGGCGAGCCATTTTGGAACGTTGCAAGCGCTTCAAGCAGCCGAACAGGCCGCGCTTGAGGCGGTCAACGATGTTGGCCCCATTGTGGCGGCCCACGTGCACACCTTTTTCCGCCAGCCCCATAACCAGGAGACCCTGGCTGCCTTGATTGAGGCAGGCGTCACCTGGCAGGAAGCCGACGTTACCCAAGGCCCTACGCCGCTAGAAGGCCAAACCTGGGTACTGACGGGCGCCATGGAAAGCATGACCCGTGACGAGGGTAAGGCTCGGCTACAGGCGCTTGGCGCCAAAGTAGCGGGTAGCGTTTCGAAAAAGACCACGGCGCTGGTCGCCGGTGAAGCGGCCGGTAGTAAGTTAACCAAAGCGGAACAGCTGGGCGTAGAGGTTGTGGATGAAGCCACCTTTATTGAGCGCCTTGCGCAGTGGGAGCAGAGCGAATGAGCCGTTTCATTGAAGTACCCGCCCGCATGTTGCCGCCGGAAACCCTCGATGCGTTGCTGGAGGCGTTTGTTACCCGGCAGGGTTATGACACCACCGATACCGGCACGGGGATGAAAGGGTGGGTCGACGAGCTGAAACAGCAGTTGGCACGTAGTGAACTGATTATTGCCCATGACCTAAAGCTTGAAATGACCGAAGTAATGACCCTGGCGCAGTGGCGTTCCTTCGGTCGTGATCTGGCAGACGATGAGGAAGAGGGTGACTACTGACCGCGAATAATCGCGCTGATAATACGCCGCCCGGGATGCAGATGGTCGGCCAACTGAGCCTCAATCGGCATGGGGTCGTCAAGCAGCCGGGAGGCAATAAGCTCGGCGCATAACGGCGCACTGGAAAGCCCGCGGGAGCCGTGGGCGGTAGATATCCACAACCCTGGGCAGTGCTCACCCGGGGCGTTTGGCACTCGCGAGGCATCTTTTGCCAGCACGGCATAGGCTGACTGCCAGGCCGAGGCGTTGGGGACTGGGCCTGCATAGGGCGTTTTATCAGGGCTTGCTGCACGTACCGCCGCGCGCCCTTCAAGCGCCTGTGGAGTCAGGTGGGTGCCTGCGCTTTCAAGTTCTGCCACCAGTGCTGGAAGTGTTTGGCGAAGCTCGTCAATATTGCGCTGGTGGTCGGTATCGGTCACGTCGGTAGAAGCATTGTTGGGCACGAAGCTTGCCCCAAAGGTAAGCACCCCTTCAATGGCGGGCGACACATAGCCACCGGCGCATACCACCCGCTCCGGGCCTTTTACGCCGGCGGGAAGCCTCACCTCACTGACCTGGCCGCGCACCTGTTGGAGCGGCAGATTGGCCGTCTGAGCATACATATTGGCGTAGTGAGCGCTTGCAATCACCACCTGGTCTGCACTTATCGTATTTCCATCAGCAAGTGCGAGCTGCCAGCGGTCATCTTCACGCGTAAGGGACGTAACATCGCCCTGTCTCAGCGTGATATTAGGCGTTTGGAGTAAGTGCTCACATAGCGCCTTGGGCCGCACCCAGCCTGCGTGTGGATAAAACAGGGCGTGTTCAGCGTTAATGGTAATACCGGCTTTCTCACTCAACCCTTGGGTAAGCGGCGACACCACGCTTTCGGGCAGCACATGCTGCTCGCTAAAGCGCTGCTGGCGCTTGGTCTCTTTCGCGTTGGTGGCCAGTTGCACGACGCCGCAGGGCTGCCAAAGCGTTGGAACCTTGAACTGATTAAGCCAGCGCTGGCTGTATAAAAGGCCGGAGAGGTAAAACCGGCTTTGGTGGTTGGTGTCGGCCGCAAGCTTCACATAAAGCGCCCCCTGGCGGTTACCCGAGCCGCCTGCGCCGGGTGCTTCGCGCTCGATCACCGTCACATTAACGCCACGCCTGGCAAGTGCTGCTGCCACGCTGCACCCAGCGATCCCTGCCCCGATAACCGCCACCTGCTGCGTGGGAAGAGGCGCTGGCGGCGTAAACCAGGGCGTTGCCTCACGGCGCTTATCGGTAGGCGGTGTGTCAATCATGCCTGCCAGTATTTCGCGCTTATGCCCGCAGCCCGGGACTTTTTTCCAGCTAAAGCCTGCCGCTTTCAAGCCCCGCTTAACAATGCCCGCGCAGGTGAACGTGGCAAAGGTGGCCCCCGGCCGAGAGCGCGCCGCCATGGCCTCAAACAGCTCGGGCTGCCACATTTGTGGATTTTTAGAAGGTGCAAAGCCGTCCAGAAACCAGGCATCGACCTGACCATCTAAAAGCGTCAGCCGCTCGGTGGTATCGCCATAATGCAGATCCAGCGTCACGCGGTCGCTCAGGTGCAGGCGGTGTACGCCGCTAACGGGTGAGGGCCACTGCTCGCAAAGCCGCTGTGAATAACCGGCAAGCGACGGCCAGGCGCGTAGGGCGCGCTCAAGCGATACCTGATCCAAGGGATACTTTTCTGTGGATAAAAAATGCAGCCGTGCCCCGGTTGGCGCGTGCTGCTCAAAGCAGGCCCAGGCACACAGCATATTAAGGCCCGTGCCAAAGCCGGTTTCCCCGATCACAAAGGCGCGCGTGTTTTCCCAAGCGGCAAATCGCTCAGGCAAGCGGTTGGTATTTAAAAAAACGTGCTCGGTTTCTTCAAGACCGCCCTCACGGGAAAAGTACACGTCATCAAAATCATCCGAGTGCGGTGAAGTGTCACTCCAGGTGAGTAATGGCGCGCTTAACGCCGTTAAAGGGGGTAAATCAGTAAGGCGTTGAGGCACGCGGATATCCGTAATGACTGAAGTGGTTAAAAAATAATCAATTTGTTAATCAGGGCGCTATCTCTGGCTTAGCGAAAAGCGTCCGCCGGGTTTGCACAGAGTTTTCCACAGGCTCTGTGAATTAGCAGGCGGACCCTCCACACTCGCCCTAATCGGTCAAGGCAAAACTTTCTTGAACGGCTTAACAATTACCTTGGCATAGACACCTGCAATGATGTATGGATCGGCGTCAGCCCAGCCCTGAGCGGCTTCCAAACTGTCGAATTCAGCCACCACCAGGCTGCCGCTAAAACCCGCGTCGCCGGGGTTTTCAGTATCCGCAGCGGGGTGCGGGCCCGCGAGCACCAAGCGACCTTCATCGCGTAGCGTTTCCAAGCGTGCCAAATGGTCCGGGCGGGCCGCCAGGCGGCGTTCAAGGCTATTCGATACGTCTTCACTAATAATGGCGTAGAGCATGGGGATAACTCCTTAAAAGCATGTAGTAAAGCGCCCTATGCAGCATTGACCGCATCTACATAAGCGCGCACCATGGCGAGCGTTTGTAAATCGTCCCACGCGCAGCGCTGTGAACACCAGGTCTTTTGAACACAGCACTTTATAACTGTTCGTGGTAGACATCCCTATTCTGACAAACTCGCCACATGACGTCATGCCCATGCCTCTACTTCCTGCAACGTTACTTCCTGCGGTGTTTGATGCCGATCAGCGCTACACGGCTGACCTGCATATGCACTCAACGGCGTCGGATGGCGCGTTAACCCCCACGGAGTTGGTGTCGCTGTGCGCAGCGCGTGGCCTTACCCACATGGCGCTGACAGACCATGACACCATGGACGGCATCGACGAGGCTGGAAAGGCGGCGGTACAAGCCGGGCTATGCCTGGTGCCTGGCTGCGAGTTATCCACTCGCTGGCAAGGCATTAACATCCACGTCGTGGCGCTGATGCCCGGTGGCCTGCAAGGTCCGCTGGTTGAAGGGCTTGAACAGCAGCGGCTGGCGCGTATTCAGCGCGCAGAAGTGATAGCCGAGCGGTTAGAGAAAGTGGGCCTTAAAAATGCCTTGGAAAAAGCCCGGGAGCAGGCAGGCAGTGACCGCCCGCTAGGCCGGCCTGATTTTGCCCGCGCGTTAGTGGCCGAGGGGGTTGTGGCCGATTGGGCCACTGCGTTTAAACGCTACCTTGGCAGCGGTAAAAAAGGCGATGTTAAAGCTCACTGGCCAGAAATCAGCGAAGTCGTCGAGTGGGTGGTGGCCTCTGGTGGCGTTGCGGTGATTGCCCACCCTTTACGCTACGGCTTAACCCGGCGTAAGCGAGGGCAGTTAATGGATACCTTTCAGGCCGCAGGTGGTGACGCGGTTGAATTGGTGAGTGGCCAGCAGAACCCGGATGTCACAAGGGACCTGGCTCGTCAAATGGTCGAGCGTGGGCTTTACGCCTCGTTAGGCAGCGACTTCCACTTTCCCGGCAGCCACGCCGCCCCTGGCAGCATGTGCATGGTGCCGCGCACGGCCGCGCCGCCCATTTGGCAGCACCCTCGCTTAGCGCATTTACGCAATGCCCCCGCTGGTCCATTAGCCGCTGCGTCAGCTATGGTATGAGTAAGCGTTTGATAAAAGCGAATACCCTAATGGACTGAAACGCGCCCACGGGCAGGAGCAGACAATGAGCCAATATTTCCAGATTCATCCAGAAAACCCACAAAAGCGCCTGATTGATCAAGCGATTGAGATTATTCGCAAAGGCGGTGTGGTGGCTTATCCCACTGACTCAGGTTACGCGTTAGGCTGTCATCTGGGCGAAAAGAAGGCTATTGAAAAGATCAAGTGGTTGCGCTCGCTGGATGACAAGCACAACTTTACGCTGATGTGCTCGGACCTTTCGGAAATTGGCACTTACGCCAAGGTAGATAATGCGGTGTTTCGGCTGCTGAAAGCGCATACGCCAGGACCGTACACCTACATTCTGGATGCCACGACAGAAGTCCCGCGCCTGCTGCTGCACCCCAAACGGCGCTCCATTGGCGTACGCGTACCTGATCACCGGATTGCTCATGCGCTACTGCAAGCGCTTGGCGAACCGCTAATGAGCGTTACGCTGATTCCGGTGGGGGAGGACCTTCCCATGAGCGACCCAGAGGAAATTCGTGACCGCTTTGAAGCGCATTTGGACCTGATTATTGACGGTGGCGCCTGCCACCTGGACCCCACCAGCGTCATCGACCTGCGAGAGCTACCGCCCAAAATTGTCCGTGCCGGACGCGGTGACACGGCTCCCTTCGCCAACTGACTTACCCACGCCATGCTCTGGCAGCTGCTAGGCATGGCGCGATCTGTTTATCTGCACTCCCGATGTAAATCTATCGTCACCTTTCATGCCAGTTATACTCTATTTTTATTATTTGAATGACCAATAAAAATAAATTAGGCTAAAAACGCCAAATGTTCATAATAATTTTTTATAAATTGAGTGGAATTCGCTTTCCGCCCGATCATCATAAAAAAATGGAGAGTGCTTAATGACGATGTTCCGTTATCGCAGTGCCGTTATTGCTTCGGCTTTCGCAAGTCTGGCAGCGTTACCTGTGTCTGTTAATGCTGTGGCCAGCGACAGTGCCGCTTGTGAGATGAATGAGTACGCAATGGGGCTTCGCTACCAGCAGCAGGCTGCCGAAGTCATCGCGTTGCAGCGGCAGGGGTTCGAGCTGGCAACGTACCGCTTGAAGGACCAGATAGCTGCCCATGGTGAAGACGCTGAGCTGGCTATCATTACCGATCTTGATGAAACCGTTATTGATAACAGTGCGTTATTGGTGCGCGATATGCAGGCGTGTCACGACTTTACGACTTGGGACACGTGGAAACACTGGGAGCGCGAAGGTGAGCCGAGCCTGATCCCGGGCGCCAGAGCTTTTTTGGAATTTGCTGATGAGCAGGGCGTTGCCATCTATTATGTCTCTGACCGCTATGAGGAAAACAAGTCGGCAACGCTAGCCACTCTGGAGACGTTAGGGTTACCCCAAGTGTCCGAGCAGAGCGTTATGCTGCTGGGGCCGCCCAAAGGCGAGCGTCGGGCCGTCGTGGCCGAGCAGTACGCGCTGGTGATGCAACTGGGCGATACGCTTCACGACTTTTCTGACGTGTTTGCTGGCGTTGAGCTGGAGGAGCAGAAACGGCTGGTAGATGAAAACGCTGAACGGTTTGGGCAGGACTGGATCGTGTTCCCCAATGCGACCTATGGCAGCTGGCGCAACGCTGAGCTTGATGTCTGGCAGGCTCCCTTCGAAGACAATTAAGCAAGACATTAAGCAGAGGCCGCCTGAACCGGCGGCCTTTTTCGCTTGAGGCGATTACATCTCTTCAGTCTGTTTCTCTTTGCGCGGGTCTTCACTGTTTTCATCCAGCCAGGTGCCACAACGAAGGCAGTAGAGTGCGTCTTTTTCGTGACGGTCGTGGCCGCATCCTGGGCACGCTTCATCGGAGTAGCGGTCTTCACGGATAGAGCGGATGACCTGGGCTGAAAAAATGCCGGTAGGCACGGCGATAATCGAGTAGCCAATCAGGATGAGAAGCACAGTAATCGCTTTGCCAAGCGCTGTGCCCGGCACGATATCGCCATACCCCACCGTGGTAACGCTGACCACCGCCCAGTAGATCGACATGGGAATACTGGTAAAGCCGCTTTCCGGCGACTCGATGGTATACATCAGCGCGGCAAACATGGTGACAACCATAAAAATACTGCAGAAAAACAGCAGTACCTGGCGCACGCTACGCTTTAATGCTTCGATCAGCAGTCGTCCTTCGCCCACAAATTCCATCAGGCGCAGGATACGGAAAATGCGCAGCACGCGGAGTATGCGAATAATCACCAGCGCATGAAAGCCGGGCATCAGCAGTACCAGCCAGGCTGGCAGGATGGAGATTAGATCGACCACGCCATAAAAGCTTTTCAGATAGACCGTGGGACGTTCAAGGCAGTAGATGCGTACCGCAAGCTCCACGGTGAACAGAATCGTAAAGCCCCACTCCAGGTAGTAGAAAAGCCAGCCATACTCCTGGGAAACCTCCTGAACACTGCCGAGCAGAATGACGGCGACGCTGCCCAAAATCATCACAATCAGCGCAATATCGAATCCCTTGGCAGTGGGCGTGTCGGACTCGAAAATAACGTGAAACAGCTGTGTGCGAAGCCCTTCCGCGGCAGGGGTCAGGTTAAAACTCATGGCGATCCTGATGAAATGAGCAATCACTTATCACAGTGATTAGGTCTATGGGCAAACGTGCTTGAATCTATCTAAAACAACGTGAAGGTTAGCTTAGCTCGCGTTGCAGCGCTAAACGATGGGAAAGCGTCAGGAGCGTTACGCCATAGGCAATACGGGGTTGACCAGCGTCATCTAGCGCTGTGGATAGGTGAGCCGCCTGGGACTTCATGTCCTCGGGCAGTGATGCGTGTTCGGCCAACCGGGTCAGCGCCTCATGGGTAAGGTTTAGGAACGGGCGCTGCTGGTTGTCGTGGTAGGCATCAAGGGCAAGCGTTGCCCGGTGTAGCCATTCAGCAGGTGTCGTGGCGTTAGGAAGCGGCCACTGTTGGGCGCGCAAGGCGTTACCCCGCGATGCCTTGCTGCTATCAGATGGGCGAAGCGGAACCTGTTCTGCTAGCGCAATCGCCAGCGACCAGAGCGCTTGCGGGTCACCGTTTTTAAGCTCCAGTTCTACTTCACAAATGGGCGTGCGGTAGCCACCACTTTCAATTTCGCCTTCATCCAGTACCAGCTCAATCTGGCTGCCCTGCCAGTCGAGCTGCCAGCTATATCGGGTAAAGTCGGTGCGCAGTATGGGGGCTAGATGCGTTAGTCGTTCTCTGAGCACTTTGTGGGCAGGCCCATTATTGACTGGCTCGTCACTGAAAGGGGGAAGCTCAGCGAGACCTGCCTGGTCGAGTTCAGCGCGTGCGACCGGCCACTCCCACTCCTGGCGGCTGGATAATCCGCCACCCCCCTGGCCCGCCGTTTTTACCGTTTGCAGCACGCGGCCATCAACTTGACGAAGACGCACTGCGATTCGTGCGTTGGCCATGTCATGGGTCGGTGTGTCGAAGTAGGTATTGGCTAAGGTCTGGATTAACGGTGTTTTTGTGTCGAGCAAAGAGTGGTGCTTGAGCGCCTCAATACTGGCTTGGGCAAGCGCAAGTTTTATCTCTACTTCGATTGGTGTTGCATTTTTCATGACAATAGCCACTCTTAAACGTGAAGTACTGGTTAAATTTTTGCTACCAATATGAAGTTTTCATGACGGCGGCGAGCGCACTCTTTATACTGGCGTCGCCATTTCCAGGCTCCCCCGAAAACAGGCTAAAAGGCTCTATGGTTACCTCCAACCCTTTTTCCGCGATGTTTGGCCGCTCGCCATTCCAGCCGCTGCTGGCCCACATCGTCAAGGCCAATGAATGCGCCGACCAACTGTTACCGTTTTTTGAAGCATCGCTTGCTGGCGATTGGGATACCGCCACTGAGCTGCGTGAAAACGTAACCCGTTTAGAACACGAAGCGGATGTGCTGAAAACGGATCTACGGCTCAACCTGCCCAGCACCATGTTTCTGCCGGTTTCACGGTCTGATCTACTGGATTTGATTAGTGTCCAGGACAAAATCGCCAACAAGGTGCGCGACATTACCGGCATTATGCTAGGCCGTAAAATGCGCGTGCCTGATGAGCTCGCTGATCCGATGCGCGATTATATGGCGACTAGCGTGGCATGTGTGGCCCAAGCGCGCCAGGCCCTTGAAGAGCTGATGGAGCTTTTAGAGTCAGGCTTTGGGCGTAACGTCGCGGATGTTATGAGCAACATGATCCGTGAGCTGCATAACCTTGAACACCAGGCAGATAGTCAGCAGGTGGCCATTCGTCGCCAGCTGTTTCAGCTTGAAAGCCAGCTACCGCCCGTCGATGTGATCTTTCTTTACAAGATTATCGAATGGGTGGGTGAAGTGTCTGACCGTGCTGAGCGCGTAGGCAGTCGCTTGCAGATTTTGACCGCACGCTAAGGGAAACCAATGCAAATTATTGCCCAGTACGGCGAGATATTTATTATTCTGGCCTGTTTATTTGGCTTTTTCATGGCGTGGGGCGTCGGCGCAAACGATGTTGCCAACGCCATGGGAACGTCGGTGGGGTCGAAAGCGATCACCATCAAGCAAGCCATCATCATTGCTGTTATTTTCGAATTTTTAGGCGCCTGGCTTGCCGGTGGTGAGGTTACCGCCACCATTCGTGGCGGCATCATTGATCCCAACCTGCTTGAAGCCAACCCACAGTTTTTGGTTTACGGCATGCTGTCAGCGCTGTTGGCGGCAGGCATTTGGCTGATGGTCGCTTCTGCCCGCGGCTGGCCGGTGTCGACCACACACTCCATTGTTGGTGCCATTGTCGGTTTCGCGGCGGTAGGTCTAGGCGTTGATGCGGTGGCCTGGGACAAGGTCGGCCAGATTGCCTCTAGTTGGGCTATTTCTCCGCTGATTGCCGGTACCATCGGCTATATGCTGTTTAAGTCGGTACACCACTTGATTTTCGAGAGTTCAGATCCGTTAGCGGCGGCCAAGCGCTATGTGCCGGGCTATATATTTTTGGTCGGCTTTATTGTTGCCATGGTGACGCTGACCAAAGGCCTTTCCCATGTTGGTCTGCATCTTAGCTTCAGCGAAAGCCTGCTGCTTTCGATTCTGATTGGTGTGCTGATCATGGGCCTTGGCATAGTAATGCAGCGGCGTATCAAGTACACCAAGAACGCCAATGACCACTTTGGCTATGCCAATGTTGAGCGTGTTTTCGGCGTGCTGATGATCTTTACCGCGTGTGCCATGGCCTTTGCTCACGGTTCCAACGATGTCGCCAATGCGGTGGGGCCGCTGGCCGCCGTCATAAGTGTCGTGCGCAGCGAAGGTATGATTGATAGCGCGGCGTTGGTGCCCTGGTGGGTGCTGGTATTGGGCGGCGCGGGTATCGTCGTTGGTCTGGTGACGTATGGGCGTCGGGTAATTGCGACCGTGGGCACCGGGATCACCGAGCTCACCCCTAGCCGTGGCTTTGCCGCAACGCTTGCCGCTGCGAGTACCGTCGTCGTTGCCTCGGGCACGGGCCTGCCAATTTCAACGACCCATACGCTGGTCGGCGCGGTGTTGGGTGTCGGGCTGGCGCGCGGTATGGCGGCACTTAACCTGCGCGTTATTGGCACCATTGTTGTCTCTTGGTTGATTACCCTGCCCGCCGGTGCAGGCTTAGCGATTGTGTTCTTCTTTATGTTTAAAGGCATGTTCGGCTAACGGTGTAACAGGCGGCGCCACCCGGCGCACGCCCGCACAAAAAGCCTCAAGATCAGCGGCACCTTCATGCAGATTTGCGCTAGCCGATTTGCAATAGAAGGTGCCGCTGTTTTTTGCGCTCTGGTAAAGTAGCGCGAGTAGTGTTGTAAACGTCGTTTTTTCTTTCACCTGCTGCCGGAGAGCGGCCCTTGGATAAGCATTTCCCCTTTGTTGATTGGTTTCGTAACGCATCCCCCTACATTAATGCGCACCGGGGGCGAACCTTCGTCATCTTGATTGAAGGCGAAGCCATGGCGTCTGGCCGTGGGGAGCAATTGATTCAGGATTTAGCCCTGCTGCATACCTTGGGCGTGCGCTTGGTGGTGGTATTTGGCACCCGCCCGCAAGTGCAGGAAGCGCTTGGCCAGGCCGGTGTTGAACCCATGCGCATTAACGGACGCTGGGTGGCCGACCGCGCCGTAATGACCCATGTAGAGCAGGTCGCGGCCCACCAGCGGCTTTGGCTTGAAGCACGGTTATCGCTTGGCCTGCCCAGCACGCCGCTTCACGGTGTAGAGCTTAGCGTGATTTCCGGTAACCTGGTCACCGCCAAGCCCTTGGGTGTTCGGGAGGGGGTGGACTTTGATCATAGCGGCGAAGTACGCCGCGTTCGGGCTGGCGCCATTGAAGGGCTGCTCGATAAGGGCTCGCTGGTACTCCTGCCGCCACTGGGTTTCTCAAGCACCGGCGAAGTGTTCGACCTGGACGCCGCAGAAGTTGCCCAGCATGCCGCCGTAGCGCTCAAGGCCGACAAGTTGATCCTGCTGGGCGAATCAGAAGGCTTACAGGATGAGGGGGGCGCCTTGCTGCGCCAGCTAACGCCAGGCGATGCTGAACCCCGGCTTGAGAGCGCGCTGCCCGGCAGCGAGCTTGCCCGCCACCTTCAAGCTGCGTGCAACGCTGCACGAGAGGGGGTGGCCCGCACCCACCTGTTGTCGTGGCGCAATCACGATGCGCTGCTGGGTGAGCTTTTTACCCGCGACGGCGTGGGCACCATGATTACCCAGCACCGCTACGAGCAGCTACGCCCGGCTAAGCTCAACGATATTGCAGGGCTTCTGGAGCTGCTTGAACCGCTGGAGCGCCGCGGCATGCTAGTGGCGCGCTCGCGTGAGCGTTTGGAGCATGAAATTGATGACTATATGGTTATCGAGCGCGATGGCATGGTGATTGGCTGTGCCGCGCTGCACGTGTTCCCTAACACCACAGTTGCCGAGTTGGCCTGCGTGGCCGTGCACGGTAACTACCGTGGGGGCGAACGCGGTGAACGCTTAATGGAAGCGCTGGAGCGCCGCGCACGCCAGTGCGGTGTCAGCGAAATATTTGTATTAACCACCCACACGGCCCACTGGTTTGTGGAGCACGGCTTTCAGACCGCCAGCCTTGAAGAGTTACCCCCTTTAAAGCGCGAAGCCTATAACCACGCACGTAAATCGAAGGTATTACTGAAAACGCTGAAAGTTTAGCTAATAACGTAGCGTGTGGTAAGCGCAGCGCACCCGCGGGAGCAGCGCGCAGCGGTGCCGGGGTTGAAGTTTGATGGTGCACTTGGGCGGCAAAGCCGCCCAGCTCTCTTGCATCTTTTGGCCTTTAACACCTTTTGGTTTTTAACACCTGTGCCGGGCTTACGTATTTAAAATAACCCCACCGTTCAGGTGTATCGTCTGCCCCGTCATGTACGAAGACTCTTCGCTTGCCAGGTACACATAGGCAGGCCCCATTTCGCTCGGTTGCCCGGCGCGATTCATGGGTACTTGCCCGCCAAACTCGGCGACTTTCTCATCGTCAAAGCTTGCGGGGATCAGCGGTGTCCATACCGGGCCTGGGGCAACAGCGTTCACCCGAATGCCGCGACCGACCAGCGACATGGCAAGCGAGCGCATTAAACCCTGGATAGCCCCTTTAGTGGCGCTGTAATCGATCAGTGTGTTGTTGCCTTTAAAGGCATTAATGGAGGAGGTGGCAATAATGGTATCGCCTTCCTCCAGATGAGGTAACGCTGCCTTGGAAAGGTAGAAATGGCTAAACAGGTTGGTCTGGAAGGTACGCGTTATCTGCTCGTCGGGGATCTCGGTCAGATCGCTCCAGTCGTACTGTTCGGCCGCATTGTTGACCAGAATATTAAGCTTGCCGAAGTGGTCCAGCGTTTTTTTAACGATGTCACGACAAAAGGCGGGGTCAGCTACATCGCCCTGTAATACCAGGCAGCGGCGACCTTCCGCTTCCACCAGGGCTTGCGTATCTTCGGCATCTTTAGGCTCTTTAAGGTGAACAATCACGCTATCGGCGCCTTCACGGGCGTAATGTACCGCTACCGCGCGCCCAATACCGCTATCACCGCCGGTAATAATCGCTACCTTATCAACAAGCTTATCGGTGCCTTTATAGCTATCACGAATAAATTCAGGTTCCGGACGCATTTCGTGCTCATCACCGGGCTGTTTATTCTGGTGCTGAGGAGGCTGTTTCTGGTCGCTCATGTGCAGTGACTCCTTGTTGGGACGTTAATCCTTCCTCTACGAAAAGCCGTGGCCTAATCGTATTTCTGCGTTACTTACACTAGCGCAAGGTTTTATCAAGAGCCAATTCAAGTGTGTTTGATTTATAAAAGATTGAATTGTTATAAAGTTCGGGGTTGATGGCTGAAGGGTTTTTTATAGGCTTGAGCTGGTATAGATGAGTTGTTTGTCCTTTTAATCTTTTTTATCAACCATGTGATGCGTTTGCTGAGGTTTGATATTTATTTAAGTAGATATTTAAAGGATGGGTTAGGTGTTTTAGACCCTGATGAACAAAGGTCATCAGCTTGAGAGGATGCCGCTATTCATGCCTGCTGGATGTGAGGGAGGGTAGCAGTGGTGGGAGGTTGAGGCGGATTGGTTGATGTTTGTTAAAGGCTGGTTTTTGCTTTTAATTAAATGTTTTTTGATATTGGTTAAATAGCGGTGCCGTAAGGGTGTGCCCAAGGTTATAAATTGACAGGGAGTGTTGGGTAACTATAGTGAAAAAGCCGATTTATATTAAACAACTATTTGGGTGGTGAGCTCGTTATCTAGTGCGTGTGTTTAATTGATTAGCGGTTCAGTTCGTTTTGTTTCAAGCCACTGTTTGTTAACTGCTTGTTAATAAGTGTTTGTTAGTGCGTGCTGGTTAACAAGTACGTTAACGCGTGAAACGACAAGGAGGAAGTAACAAATGAATGATTATGGAAAACAGGCTGACCCAGGTTCTTCAAATACCGACTCGCTCAAACAGCAAGGGCGCGACGCGGCACATGACGTAGGTGAAGCGGCTCAGCATCAGGCTGAAAGCTTTTACAATCAGCAGCGTGATACCGCCACCGAGCAATCGCAAAAATTTACCAGCGCTTTTCGTAAGATGGCTGATGAGTTTGATCATCAAGATCAGCCGTACTTCTCACAGCAGGCGAGAAAGTTTGCCGATACAGCTGATCGTTTTTCAGAAAAGCTACGCAACAAGGACTTAAACAGCATCTGCCAGGAAGCGAAAAGCTTCAGCGAACGTGAGCCTGCCTTGTTCTTTGGCGGGGCAATTGCGGCTGGTTTTTTGGTGACACGCTTCTTGCGTAGCTCAGGCAAGCATTCGCACTCATCTGGCGGTTCAAACCGTTATTCAAACGGCCCAGGTAGTTATGCTCATCCGTCATCGGGTGCTTATTCAAGCCATGAGTCTCCTACGCCTGAGAACCCGGAAGGTGGCGTGATGGGTGGGGCATCTTCGCGTGCCTCGGACCCCACACAGCAACGCTCAGCGCCTACGGCAACGCCCGGCGGCACGGCTGATACCACTACTGCTACGCCAGGTTCAACCAATAAGCCCGGTGACTCCGGTCGGCTGTAGCTGGCCTGTGTAGCCGCCAGCTGTGGATCAACCTGTCGCCAGGTTTAAAAGATTGAGTTGAAGGCCCTTAATCAAGGGCAAGAGAGGTTATGAATGGATTCAGATCACAATACGCCCCCACAAGGCGCGTCGGTCGGCTCGCTTTTATCGACGGTGATGCAGGAAATAACGTCGTTAGTGCGCAACGAAACCGAGCTTGCCAAGGCAGAGGTGTCGGAAAAAACGCATCAGGTCATGATCACCTTGGCGGCCATTGCGGTCGCAGGCGCGGTGCTTTTAGGCGGCTTTCTCACGCTGCTTGCCGCCCTTGTCTTTATGCTCAATGAGGTGCTTCCTCCTGATATGACGCCTTGGCTCTCTGCCATTATCGTAGGCGTGGTGGTATCGGTAATTGGCATCGTGATGCTTAAAAGTGGGCTTGCCAAACTTCAGGCGCGCAGCCTGGTGCCTGACCGCACGTTGCATAGCCTACAGGCCGACAGGGAGCTCGCCAAAGAGCATAGGCATAACGTCAAGGAGGATTTGAAATGAGCGATCACAGCCATAACGACAGCCACAGCGATATCCATAACCAGCGCGACCACCATGACCATCGCAGCACTGAAGAGATTGAAAAGGACATTCATCGCTCACGTGAACGCCTTGACGCCACGCTGCATGAAATTGAGGAGCGCTTCTCTCCTCAACAGCTGTTAAACAGCTCTTATGATTATATTCGTCATGGCGGTGCTAACGAGTTTGCATCCAACCTGGGCGCAACAATCAAGCAGCACCCGCTACCGTTTTTGATGACCACTGCCGGTCTTGGTTGGTTGATGCTTTCCCAGCGTCACCCGAACCATGAACGGCGCCATCAGCATGCATCTTCGCACCGCTATGCAGATGAACATGCGGTGAGCGGCTCGCCGGGAGTGCCGGTTCATGAAGGCACGCATACCGATGATGGAACGCCTATCTATAGCGGTACGCCAGGCTACGTTGCCGGTAATCCAGCACAGCATGGCAGTAGCAAAGGCCGTATGAGCAGCATGAAAGAGGGCGCGAAAGACAAGGCTCATCATATTAGCCAAAAGGCCAGAGATACCGCTCACCACCTTGGCGACAAAGCACATCATCTTGGCGAAAAGGCACAGCACATGGGAGGCAGTATGCGAGACACCACATCCCACCTTCAGCACGGCACGCGGGATCACCTGCACAACATGTCGGATCGCGCTCGCCACGCGGGCAGTCAATCCTCTGAGTTTATTCAGGAGCATCCGCTGGTGGTCGGTGCGCTAGGGTTTGCGCTGGGTGCTGCGTTAGCGGGGCTGTTCCCCACGACGCGTAAAGAGGATGAATACATGGGCGAATACCGCGACCGCGCCTTGCACAAGGCATCCGAAGCGGGCCACGAGCAGGTGGATAAAGCCCAGCAAAAGATTCATGAGAAAGCCGAGCACATGAAAGAAGATGCGCATTCTGACCACACGCATTCGACGTCCGGCCAGCCTTCAGCGTCTTATGCAACGCCGGGCACGCCATCAAGCAGTAGCCCCACAGGTCATGGCTCAGCTTCAAGCATTAGCGCAAGCACCACGGGCGCCACGCCGAATACGGCCAAGGGAGTCACCGAACCCGGCCTTGCAGGCTCCAGTACGCCCTCCGGTAATACGCAAGGCAACGACACCTTGACGCCGCCCAGGCGTTAATCAGGCAAGCAGACGCTCTTATCTTGTCGCGCAGTGCCCGGCCTTGGCTGGGCACTTTTTTATGGGCAGCATTAATGCTTTTTGCGCCCGAAGCCAGCCAAAGCGGTAGCGTTCACTCTCGCCGGGGGAGCGCATTCGAGTAGGTATTAAGATGCGCAAGATGGTCATCGGCGTCCTGCAGCGCTTCTAGCGTGGCAGGGCGGTCACGCTCGGCCAGCAGTGTGCAGAGCACTTCCGAAACGGCCAGCGCAGGGGCCAGAGTATGAAAGAAGCTGTAGCTCTCAGTGGTGCAGGAAACCGTATGCTCGGAAATACTCACCAGCGGTGATACCTCGCTATCGGTGATCGAGAGAACCGCTAGGCCTTTATCTTTTGCTAACTGCGCAAGCATTAGCGTATCGCGCGCGTAGGGGTTGATGGATATGGCCAGCAGCACCTCATCCGGTTTTGCACGAATCAGGGCATCGCCCCCCGTGCCAGCAGGCCCATCAAGATGTACCGAGCGCTCGCCCAATAGCGACATAACGTAATGAAAATGCCAGGCCACCGCATGGCTTGAACGTAACCCCAGCACATAGATTTTTTTGGCTGCCGCGAGCCTTTCGGCCATGGCGGTCAAGCGCTGCAGTGGCTCAGGCTCGCAAAGCGCGGCTATCTGGGTGCTTAACCCGTGCAGCATGTGATGCGCAATATCACTGCCTGGCGCGCTTACCGCCTGACCATCACGTTGGCGCACCTTGGCCGCAAAGCCATCGCTTCGCTGACGCACTGTTTGTGCATAGTGGGCGCGAATTTCGTTATAGCCCTGAAAGCCCAGCACCTTGGCAAGCCGCGTCATGGTCGCCGGTTGAACCGCCGCCAAGCGCGCCAATTCGCGCATGGACACCAAGGCCACTTCTTCCGGATGCTCAAGTAGGTAGCGCGCGGCCTGTTGCAGCTGTGCTGACATGCCATCGAACTGTGCAATGATCTGCTCTCTTAACGGATCACTCTGGGATACAGGACTTTTTGACGCAGAGCTTTTTGATATAGGGCTTTTTGACATAGCAGAGCTGCCTCTTGAATACGCCCAAGGGCTTTAGATGATTGCGCACGAGGGTAAGGGCGCTTTTCGATAAAACAATGATCCAATTGTTTTAATTTTTCAATTAAAGATTTGTATGTTGCATTGGCGCCCTCGGTCGTGTCACTCTTGTTCTAAATAGGGTGGTTGATGGTCATCTGAAGAGGAAAGGGCTATGACGCGTATTCTTCACCGCAGTATTGGTCAGGCGTTACCGCATGCGGCGTCAGCGCAGGGCGTTTATATCACTGATACCGAAGGCCGCCGCTACCTGGATGGTTCGGGTGGGGCGGCGGTGACGAGTGTGGGGCACGGCCATCCGGAAGTGCTGGAGGCCATGCGCGCCCAGATTGATAACCTCTGCTACGCCCATACCGGATTTTTCACCACGGATGCTGCCGAGGAACTGGCTGAGCAGCTGGTGAACCTGGCGCCAGACGGGCTGGATTATGTCTATCTGGTATCCGGTGGTTCAGAGGCGGTAGAGGCCGCGTTAAAAATGGCCCGCCAGTATTTTGTTGAAACCGGCAGGCCAGAGCGGCGGCATATTATTGCCCGGCGCCAGAGCTATCACGGCAATACCCTGGGCGCGCTTGCCACTGGCGGCAACGCCATGCGTAGGCAGCAGTTTCAGCCGCTTTTGCCTCAAACGCACCATGTTTCACCCTGCTACGCCTACCGTGACAAGGCAAGCGACGAATCTTTTGAGGCGTACGCCGCCAGGCTTGCCGATGAGCTTGAGGCCAAGATTCTTGAGCTGGGCCCTGAAAGCGTCATGGCGTTTGTGGCCGAACCGGTGGTGGGGGCGACCCTTGGCGCGGTGGCCGCTGAGGCCGATTACTTCAAGCGAGTGCGTAAAATCTGCGATCAACATGGCATCCTGCTGATTCTTGATGAAGTCATGTGCGGCATGGGGCGCACGGGCACTCTGTTCGCCTGCGAGCAGGACGGCATCACGCCGGATATTCTCACCGTGGCCAAAGGCCTGGGCGGCGGCTATCAGCCGATTGGGGCCGTGCTCTTGTCATCCGCTATTTATGAGAGCTTCGCCAACGGCTCCGGCCTTTTTCAACATGGGCATACGTATCTTGGTCACCCGGTCGCGGCGGCTGCGGCGAACAAGGTTGTCGAGATCATCGCACGGCCTGAAACACTGGCGAATGTAAACGCCATGGGCGCGCGCTTGCAAAGCGGCCTTGAAGCGGCGCTGGGTGCGTCACCTTACGTAGGTGATATTCGGGGTAGGGGATTGTTTCGAGGCATTGAGCTGGTGGCCGACCGCGAGCTAAAGACACCGTTTGATTCCGCTCGAAAAATCCACGCCAGGATCAAGCGCCAGGCCATGGCACGGGGCCTGATCAGCTATCCCATGGGCGGTACCATTGATGGCGTGTATGGCGATCACGTGCTGCTCGCGCCGCCGTATACGATTAATGCAGACGAGATTGATCTCCTCATTGAGCGGATTACCCAAGCGATTGACGCCGCAATAGCCGAATAACGGGCGCGAGAGCCAAATAATACAAGAGGAAATACACCATGAAGCAGTCCCCCTGCCCGCCGATGAGCGACGCCGATTGGCCAGAAGCGTTTACAGAGTTACGTGAAGGTTTTGCAGGCGCGATGAACGTCTACCGCACCATGGCACACCATCCGACCCTGCTAAACGCCTGGGCGCCGTTGCGGCAGCACGTGGTGAAGGACAATGCCTTGGGCCCCGAGTTAACCGAGGTGGTGATTCTACGTGCCGGTTTTCGCCTGGGGTCGGCCTATGAGTGGGCCCACCATGTCAGTCGTGCGCTGGCGCTAGGATTTTCTGATGCGAGGATAAATGCTATTCGTGGCGTGCCTGAATCAATTAACGGCGTTGATGGCCTGATTGTTAACGCGGTAGATGCGCTACTCGACAAGCGTATGCTGGCAAGCGATCAGGAAGAAACATTGGCCGAGGCGATTGGGCGTGAAGCCGTGATCGACCTGATGGCCATGGTCGGCTTCTATTCGGTGCTGGGGTATTTGCTCAAAACTTACGACACGCCGATTGATGAGGGTATTCAAGAAGAGGCGCGGTTGAACCCAGGCCTGTTTTCGCTAACGCCACCTTCAGCGTAACCAGCGAAGGTTGATCTGCTTACTTAAACCGCCGCTTTACCTCGACATTCAACCTGCCTTCACCCAGGCGCAGCGAGAGCTTCTGGCCGGGTTTGGTCTCCTCGGCGCGGCGCACGACCTGGCCCTTTTCATCCTGAGCAATGGCGTAGCCCCGGCCCAGTACGGCCAGTGGGCTAATCGCATTAAGCTCCCGTGCGGCGCTGGTTAAACGCGCCTGCTGACGTTGAAGCTGGCGCTGCATGGCGTTTTCCATACGGCGGTGCAATTGGCCCACCCGTTCGCTTTCTGCACGGTGCAGGCGCGCCATGTCCTGGCTCGCCAAGCGCTTGCCCAGCTGCGTTACGCTTGCCTGCTGCTGAGTAAGCGTTTGCTGCATAGCGCGATTTAAACGCTGGGCAAGGGTCGCCACGTGCTGGCGCTGGCGGTTTAGCTGCTCGCCGGGATGGCGAAGCCGTGCGCGCAGGCTATCCAGCTGCTGGCTATCGCGCTCCAACCGGCGCTGCATGGCGCGGTGAAGGCGGTGTTGCTGATCCACTAACTGGCGCTTCAAGGCGTGTTGGTCCGGCACCAGGCGCTCGGCGGCAGCGGAAGGGGTCGGGGCGCGAACATCGGCGGCAAAATCGGCAAGCGTGACATCCACTTCATGGCCCACCGCCGACATCACCGGCAGGCGTGAATGAAAAATCGCCCGTGCCAGGTGCTCGTTATTAAACGCCCACAAATCTTCCAGGCTGCCGCCGCCCCGTGTGATTAACACCACATCGCGCTCAGGGTCCAACCGTGCCTGGCGGTTGAGTAGCCCAAGTGCTGCGATCATCGCGGGGGCGGCTTCCTCGCCCTGTACGGGCACTGGAATCAGCGTCACATCTGCCAAGGGCCAGCGCGCCGCTAAAACGGCCAGCACATCACGAATGGCCGCGCCGGTAGCTGAGCTTAAAATCAGAATTTTGCGTGGCGGAAAGGGCAGGGGGCGCGTATTGGCAAACACGCCCTCGGCATCCAGCTGGGCTTTGAGGCGCTCAAAGGCGGCCAGCAGCTCGCCCAGCCCGGCCGCCTGCACGGCTTCGGCAATCAGCTGGTAGTCACCGCGCGGTTCAAACAGCGACACTTGCCCGCGCAGTTTTACCTGGTCACCATCGCGCATCGGCGCCGATACAAAACGCGCCCGCTGACGAAACAGCGCGCAGCGCACCTGGGCGCGGTCATCTTTAAGCGTGAAGTAGATATGCCCGGACGCCGGGCGCGAAACGTTAGAAAGCTCGCCTTCCACCCACACCTCGCCCACATCGCGTTCAAGGGTTTGCTTGGCGCGCTGGTTGAGTTGGCTGACGGAGAGTGCAGTGGGCGTTGGTGCGTTCATTGCTATCCCTTGCTTTAGGGAACCCAGGAATCTTGACGGCTAGTCGAGTAAAGTGGTGTCGCTACTTCAAGGTATCATTGTATTACCGAGGGAATCACGAGGAAATGCTATGAGTCACCAGCTTACACCGCTGATCGCTTTTTACCGTAGCGAGGCACCAGATCATAAAGGGCGCTATATCAATGCCATTTGGGCTTTGTCGCACTTTTGGTTGGAGCACACCCATGATTATATTCAATGGCTTTTTCCCATTCCTGAAGCTGGTCGTTTTAACGCTTTTGCCCCGCGACTGACTGATGTCGAGCGTGAAGTATTTCACGACGAGAGTGCGTTACGCGAGCAGCAGCGCGTGTCGTTGGATGTGATGTTACGTTTTTTGGGTTTAGTGCGGGACGGGCTCACCATTACCGCCCAACCGAGCCTCAATATCCGTGATCATGTATGGCTCAAAGCGGGTGGGCATAATCACCTGCGCATCTCGCGGATGATTCGTTCTTTGGCACTTTGCCACCAGTGCGATCTGGCGCTGGCTCTTCAGCAAGCCGTCATACACATTGGTACCGAGCAGGGCATCGTCTCGAATGCCTCGATCCAGTATTGGAGCGAGGCACATAGGGAGTAGCCTGTATTATTCGGTTATTGTTACTGGCATGCCGCAATAATAGAAAAGCCGTAAAGCCTTACGTCTGGCGTTCCTTCAACGAGACAGCCTCTTCGGCGTGATGTGGTCACTGGGTCTGTCAGTGGCTGGAAGTAGCTGAAGTGGTGGCTCGCGGGGTCATCACTATCCACGTCGGTATCTAGCTGAGATACGATCCTTTCGTGTGTTGCAGCGCTGAGTGCTTCCCATTGCTCCATGTTGCCCTTCTGTCTGTTATCTACATGCAGGTAGAGGGCGATAGGGAGCTTGATAACCTTCTTCTTTAGTGCTTTTCCCAGGCTTGTTTCATCAAGCTCGATGAGCTGATTGACGGCTTTTTGCCACGGGCGAACGAGTCGCTGTGTAGTTGTTGTGTACTCTTCACCAGGTTGACGACCATTCACAGAAGCACGAATGACTTTCAGTTCGACGAGGAAACTGGTGCTGCGATAGTCGAAAATGATATCCACTCGGCCTTTGCCGCTGGCGTCATCTGTCTGACGAGATACCTGTACTTCAGTGGCAATGTGGCCGATCTGGCTATTAAAGCCATCACTGAGCAGCGCCTTGATAAAGGTACCGTAGAGTTCCCGCTCATTGGGAATACGTGTATTGCGAATGAAATGACGCGTATCTGGATCGTCAAGCGCTTCCCCCAACGCACTGCATAATATCACCATCATATCGCGCGAAACACGTGCCCCCGTGATGTTATCCGGATTGCTGTAGTAGAGCTGCTTGGGTTGGTCTGCCATTGTTATTACCTTTTATTAATAATAAACAGCATGATACACCTTGTAGCCATATTATTCGCTCAAGGGTCTGTTTGGCGCGCTGGTTGAGTTGGCTGACGGCTACCTCTTATTTGAGGATGTCTGGAAAGGCTTCATTCAACCACTTAATAAAGTTCCGCTTGGCTTTAAATTCGCTATGTAGCTGCGCCAGCATGTGCGCAAAAGCAGTGTATTGAGCTGGCGTTTCCAAGCTCTTTTGTAGCTCTTTCAGTAATGCGATGCCTTGGCGATAGCCCTGATTATTGGTTTGTTCTATATATAGCCGTACCAGCCGCAGGTAGAGCGGTATCTGGGCATCGGGAGAGGGCAGGGCTTTGGCTAATTGGTACAGCAAGTGCGCTGATACTTTATGCTCAGCGCACAATGCTTGGGCATCGTCCAAACGATCCTCGTGCAAGTAAATTTCCAATAAGCTGTCTTTTGCCCGTTGTACTTGGTAGAAAGGCATCTTCTCCGACGGTTGGGTGATGCATTTTAATAACCAGTCACAGGCCTGTTGGCGATAATCGGTGGCTAGCTGATGTGCTTCTATTAGCGTTACTAGCTGCCGGTAATCTTCCAACTGCTGGGTATGCTGATAGATCCCCCACTGTTGCTCTGCCGCCGCGTCTGCTTCGCCGCGATGCAGCTTTAGGCGTATCTCAAGCCGGTTGCGTTCAAGCCGCCAGCGATGGTTGTTTTTTGCCTCGCACTCAGCAGCATACGTTAGCCACGCTGCCACTTGGTCCCAGGCTTCATACGCTATACACAGCTCAGCAGCCTCTAGGCAGTCCTTCTCATCGCTGATGGTTTTCTGATACAGCGCCAGTATTGCGGGCAGGTCACCGGCGGCTTGCGCACGTTTGAGTAACGGCTCGCGCAGGCGAGTCAATCGGTAGCGATCATCCCATTCCATGGTGGCTGTTTGGTTCGGCAGTTCATCCAGGGCTTGTTGCAGGCGCTCATGATAGGCATTTTGGCTCGCTTGGTTCAGCACATCCAAATAGGCATCAGGAATGGGTGGGTAGCGATCCTCTTCCCCGCCAAATGATTTTTCATAGAGGTAGTCTGCTAGTTTGTCGGCAGGCCAATCGAGCCGCTTTACGGTCTTAATATGCAAGGTGTGCAAGAGGTGTTCGCAGTGGAAACGGAAGCCGCCGGAGTCATCAATGGTTTCCAGCGCTTTATCCATGCGCGCGAGTGCGTAGTCCACCAGTGCCAGGCTTTTTACTGAGGGGAGTTGCGGCACTTGTTCGGCCAACTGTTCAAGAACGGCTTCTGCCTTACTGAAATAGTGGCTCACTTGAGAATAGCGGAACAACCCACGATTGATGGGAAACGCAGCGGTGATGCGTTTTTTCAGCGCTTTATGATCCAGCACGCCAAGTGCTGCATCCGCCTTCAACGACCACTGTTGGTACAGCACAGGGTCATTTTCAATAAGCGATAACAGAGCCTCGACCAGCGAGGGTTTGTCTAACGACTCAACGTAAGCGTGAATGCGATCTGAAGTGTCGCCTTCTACCCGTTGTGCTTGCTTGGCTTGCTCTGCGCGGAACGCTAGCGCAACGGCCACGCAGTGCTTGCAGAAATCAATGCCTTCGGAGGCAGGGCAATTACAACCTCCGCTCAAACCTTGCTTGGTTAACGTCAATGTCACATGGTAAAGCTCGCTGCCCTCGACGTCAGCGCTAATGGTGGAACCGCTTTTATCCCAATGGATCACCATGCCCTGTTGGTAATATTGAACCCCTCGGGAAAAAGCCGCATCACCCGCCAACATAATCAGCTGTGAGTCTGAAATTAACGTCTCATCCATTGTCGCCACCCGACATTTCTATAGAGCTAAATGACGTATAGGTTAACATTAACTGCAGGGTAATAGCCGTCACAGAGTATGCGCTAGCAGTGAGCCAAGCAGGAGTAGTGACGTTGAATAGGGGCAGTAGCATTGCTGGGGAACCCCTCAAAACGCTATAATGGGGGATTAACTTTTCACGCCCCTTCTTCCCACATCAAATTGGGTGTTGCCGCTATGCTACGTATGGCCCAAGAAGCGCTTACGTTCGATGACGTACTTCTCGTTCCTGGCTTCTCCGATATCCTCCCCAAGGATGTCAGTCTCAAAACTCGCCTGACCCGTAATCTCTCGCTTAATATCCCGCTCGTTTCTGCTGCGATGGACACCGTGACCGAAGCGCGTCTGGCGATTGCGATGGCTCAGGAAGGCGGCATCGGCATCATTCACAAGAACATGACCATGGCCCAGCAGGCCACGGAAGTGCGCAAGGTCAAAAAGCACGAAAGCGTCATTGTTAAAGACCCGGTCACCGTTAGCCCCAAGGCCAAGCTTGAAGACCTTCTCGCTATGGCGAAAGAGAACGGCTTCTCCGGCTTCCCGGTGGTGGAAGGCGAAACGCTGGTAGGTATCGTGACCGAGCGTGACATGCGCTTCCAGCCGAATGTAGGCGACAGCGTGGCCGATATCATGACCCCGCGTGATCGGCTGGTTACCGTTAAGGAAGGCACTGACCTTGAAGCCAGCAAAGCCAAGATGCGCGAACACCGCATTGAGAAAATGCTGATTGTCGATGACGCCTTCCACCTGCGTGGCCTGGTTACCTTCCAGGATATCGAAAAAGCCCGCACCTACCCGATGGCCGCTAAAGACAGCGATGGCCGCCTGTTAGTAGGCGCCGCCGTAGGCACCGGCCCAGAAACCCCGGACCGTGTTATCGCACTGGCGGAAGCAGGCGTTGACGTGATCATTGTCGATACCGCTCACGGCCATTCCCAGGGCGTTATTGACCGCGTTAGCTGGATCAAAGAGCACTACCCGGACATTCAGGTCATCGGCGGCAACATTGCCACCGGCGCCGCTGCCAAAGCATTGGCCGAGGCGGGTGCTGATGGTGTGAAAGTGGGCATCGGCCCGGGCTCCATCTGCACCACGCGCATTGTGGCCGGTGTGGGCGTGCCGCAAATCACCGCCGTTTCCAACGTGGCCGCCGCACTTAAAGAGTATGACATTCCGTTGATTGCCGACGGTGGCGTACGCTTCTCTGGCGACCTGGCCAAGGCAATTGCCGCTGGCGCAAGCGCGGTGATGGTTGGTGGCCTGCTGGCCGGTACCGAAGAAGCGCCGGGCGAAGTCGAGCTGTTCCAGGGGCGTACTTATAAAGCCTACCGTGGCATGGGCTCCATGGGCGCCATGGCCCAGAACCAGGGCAGCGCCGACCGCTACTTCCAGGATAAGGACGCTGGTGCCGAGAAGCTGGTGCCCGAAGGCATCGAAGGCCGCGTACCGTATAAAGGCATGATGAGCGCCATTGTTCACCAGATGATGGGCGGGCTGCGCGCCTCCATGGGCTACACCGGCTGCCGCGATATTCAGGAAATGCGCACCAAGCCGGAATTTGTCCAGATTACCGGTGCTGGTTTTAACGAATCCCACGTTCACGACGTGCAGATCACCAAAGAAGCTCCCAACTACCGGGTGAGCTAACCAGCGCTTTAAGTAACACGGCGGCGGGCATTGCTCCGCCGCTTGCTTTTCGGCCTTACCAGCAGCACCTCCACTGCTTACTCGAGATACCGCCATGAATGATATCCACGCCCACAAAATCCTGATTCTCGACTTCGGCTCGCAGTACACCCAGTTGATCGCCCGCCGGGTACGCGAAATTGGCGTATTTTCTGAGGTTCGCGCCTTCGATATCACCGAAGAAGAGATCCGCGAGTACAACCCTAACGGCATCATCCTGGCCGGCGGCCCCGAGTCCGTGACCGAGCTGGATTCCCCGCGTGCGCCGCAGTGCGTGTTCGAAATGGGCCTGCCTGTGTTTGGCGTTTGCTACGGCATGCAGACCATGGCCGAGCAGTTGGGCGGTAAGGTGGAAGGCTCCAACAAGAGCGAGTTTGGCTATGCGCAAATCCGCATTGACGCTGAAAACGCGCTGTTCAAAGACATCAAAGATCACGTAGACACCGAAACCGGCAAAGCCCTGCTGGATGTGTGGATGAGCCACGGCGACAAGGTCGCCCAAGCGCCTGCCGAGTTCACCATTACCGCTTCCACACCCAGCTGCCCAATTGCCGCCATGGTCTGGGAAGAGAAGCAGTTCTACGGCGTACAGTTCCACCCGGAAGTCACCCACACCCTGCAAGGTCAGCGGATTCTTGAGCACTTCGTGCTGGATATCTGTAAAGCTGAAAAACGCTGGACGCCTGCCCAAATCATCGAAGACCAGGTACAGCGCGTACGCGAGCAGGTAGGCGACCGCCACGTACTGCTCGGCCTTTCCGGCGGTGTAGACTCTTCCGTAGTCGCCGCGCTGTTACACAAAGCGATTGGCGACCAGCTGACCTGCGTATTCGTAGATAACGGCCTGCTACGTAAAGCGGAAGGCGACCAGGTCATGGAAACCTTCGCCAAGCACATGGGCGTCAAGGTTATCCGTGTAGACGCCGAAGACCTATTCCTGGGCAAGCTTGCAGGCGAGAAAGACCCGGAAGCCAAGCGCAAAATCATCGGCAACACCTTCATCGACGTGTTCGATGAAGAAGCCAGCAAGATTGAAGGCGTCGAGTTCCTGGCCCAGGGCACTATCTACCCGGACGTAATCGAATCCGCCGCCTCCAAAACCGGCAAGGCGCACGTCATCAAATCCCACCACAACGTGGGTGGCCTGCCAGAAACCATGAAGCTCAAGCTGGTTGAACCGCTGCGCGAACTGTTCAAAGACGAAGTGCGCAAGCTTGGCCTGGAACTCGGCCTGCCCTACGACATGGTTTACCGCCACCCCTTCCCTGGGCCGGGCCTGGGCGTGCGTATTCTGGGTGAAGTGAAGAAAGAGTACGCCGACATCCTCCGCGAAGCCGACGCCATCTTCATCGAAGAGCTGCGCGCCTCCGGCTGGTACGAAAAAACCAGCCAGGCATTCGCCGTCTTCCTGCCGGTTAAATCCGTCGGCGTAGTAGGCGACGGCCGCCGCTACGAGTGGGTTATCGCCATTCGCGCAGTAGAAACCATCGACTTCATGACCGCCCGCTGGGCGCACCTGCCGTATGAGTTGTTGGAGAAGGTGTCCAACCGGATTATCAATGAGTTGGGTGGGGTGTCGCGGGTGACTTATGATGTGAGTAGTAAGCCGCCTGCTACTATTGAGTGGGAATAATCCTCCTTTAAGAAAGGTCTGGCATTAACAGGCACTAAATCAACCTTAAGTCCGCGTAATTGCGGACTTTTTTTGTTTTTAGCTTAGTCAATTTTGGCAATGTCTGGCAACGCCAAGCACGGTTTGACCGTGGTATTTTGATGGGTATGATTCATTGGTAATGCCATGGATTACGCCCGATACCATGCTGAGTGTTTTTGATGGGGCATGGTATTAATTTTTTATATCTATTTGTTTTATAAAGATTAACGTCTAGTTTTTTAGGGGTGTTTCAGCATGGTATCAAACAAGAATAATAGGTCGAAACATGCTGACTGATACCAAGCTACGCAATCTCAAACCCAAAGATAAACTTTACAAAGTCAATGATCGTGATGGCCTCTATGTTGCTGTCACCAAAGCGGGGTCTATCTCCTTTCGCTACAATTACTCGATCAATGGCAGACAAGAAACCATTACCTTTGGCCGCTATGGAATAGGAGGCATCACGTTAGCAGAAGCACGTGAGCGTCTCAATGAAGCGAAGAGAATGGTTACTGATGGAAAGTCACCGGCCAAAGAGAAAGCCCGTGCGAAGGCGAGAACGAAAGATACTGAAACCTTTGGTGCTTGGGCTATAAAATGGCTACGAGGTTATCAGATGGCTGATTCTACCCGGGATATGCGTCGCTCAGTCTATGCCCGAGAGCTCAAAGATAAATTTGGTAACTGGAAGCTCACAGAAATTACCCATGAAGATCTGCGAGCACTGACTGACTCGATAGTAGAGCGTGGTGCGCCCGCAACGGCTGTACACACGCGTGATATTGTACTTCAGGTGTATCGGTGGGCAATTGAACGGGGCCAGAAAGTTGAGAACCCGGCAGACTTGGTGAGGCCCGCAAGTATCGCTCGATTTGAGCCAAGAGACCGAACGTTAACACCGGCTGAAATCGGTTTGATGTATCGTTATATGGAAAAAGTTGGAACCACGCCTTCGATTCGTGCTGCGGTAAAATTGCTATTGCTAACTATGGTGCGCAAAAGCGAATTAACCAATGCGACTTGGAGTGAAATTAACTTTAGCGAAGCGCTGTGGACGATTCCGAAAGAAAGAATGAAACGGCGAAAGCCTCACTTGGTGTTTTTGTCACGCCAGGCGATGGACATTCTTATTGCCTTGAAGACATTTGCCGGTGGGTCTGATTATATTCTTCCTTCCCGTTATGACTCCGATGCCCCAATGAGCAGTGCGACAATGAATCGTGTATTGGCTTTAACGTACAAGGCTGCGCAGAAGGATGGGCAGTCACTAAGTAAGTTTGGGCCGCATGACCTACGTAGAACAGCGAGCACTTTGCTGCATGAGGCAGGATACAACACGGATTGGATAGAAAAGTGCCTGGCACACGAACAGAAAGGGGTGAGGGCAGTTTACAATAAAGCCGAGTACCGAGAACAGCGCGCGGCCATGTTGCAGGACTGGGCTGACATGATTGATGAGTGGACCACTTAGTATCTTGCTATCAATTATACGAGTAACACAATTATACGAGTAAGTCTTAACTTGATCTGTCAGATTTGATGAGAAATTAATCATATCTGACAGCCATCTAAGTATCATTTTTGACTCGTCTCATTTTAAGCTTGTTAAGGTAACTGACATTCAACGTAACTGATTTTTGGACATAAACGCGTTAGATTAATGACTCTAACGCGCTTATCTGAGATTAGATAAAGTATCTTGAAACCTTAAACACTTGTTAGCCAGCATTTTGTCGAAGAGCACTCATTTCTCGACTTATTTGAATTAAAAGATCTTCTACATCTTTTGATAGTTTCTTGTAGTCTTCCGTAACTTGCTCCTGACTTTTATTAGCCAAGAAGAATAGCTTCTTAGAAGTCTGAATAATTAGATTAACATGCACTGCCTTAGGGTCTATTTGGTTTATAGAAACCCATCTGTTGATCGATTTTTCTGTCAAGCTGAATAGAGGTTCTCCATATAAGTGGAAACTATTTACAATCTTCACAGCTTCTCGCTGAGATTCAATTCTATTTCTAAACTCACTCATACTTTATCGACTCTTTTTATCAATGACTGCATCCAGCATTTTATTTGGGGAAGACTTTCAATAGCTGCAAACACTTGAGGCTCTGTAAGAGAGCTTCCAACACCTCGTGTGCAGAGAATTCTAGCAGACTCTAGCACATCGAATACTTCTCTATCGATTGGGACACTTAAAGCACCTAAGTTTATGCTAGAGCGTCTTGAAAAATCAGGACGTTCTAAATATGCCAACGAGTAACATGAAGCAAAGTTTCTCATTGCCAAAAACACTGTTGATAAATCAAACTCCCGGGACAACGCCGACTCATTTATTGAGTAACATGCTGACTTGAATATTTCATAGAACTTAACACAATCAGACTCACCATCAGAATAAGCGCTAGGGCAACCCAATTCACTCAAGAAGTTCGAGCTATCTTGTGAGAATACTAATTTCGACTCCAAATGAAGGTGCCAAGCAAAAGGATTACCTTGCTCCCAGAGTTCTTTGATTCGGTCATACGAATAAATTGAATAATCCGATGGATTTATGTGATCTAATTGACCATTTGCAATGATCAACATGTCAACATCAGAGCCTATGTCAATTTCACCTCTACATATAGAACCAAAAGCATAAATATGCACAATTATCTCCTATTAAAACGTTTAATGATAATTGACATAAAGAAGCCAAACATGATCAGTCTTGTTGCAAATACTAGAGCTAAGAAAGCACCAGAATATTCAGATGTCCCATTTATACCAAATAAAATTTGAGGAGACTTTATAAATGATGCCCAGTAATTACTAACCATATTTGGGTCACCGTAATGAATCACGTCGTACATTGTTATTGATAGTAGAACTAAAAATACAGCCCTAAACAGCTTGTATGCGCTCTCACCATTCCCCCAAATGAAATCTAATAGTTTGAACTCCAGCCATTCCACAAAGAGAGACGCCCTAACAAATCCCTTATATTTCTGTCTATAATACGACTCTTTTGAGCTCCAAGCCTTGTGTAGATGAACTTCTGTAGCCTTTAACTCGATACTAATAGCTTTATTAGCAGCTTTAGCGTCACCAAGCTGCTGATAGTTCGTCCGCAGAGAGCGCGCAAATTTCAACTTTAGATTTTCAGAGCTGGGACAACCACTTTCTAAAATATCTGTATCAATTTGAGTTTTTTCAAAAGTTGCATAATCGAACTTACACCCATTGAAAGCTGAACCGACTAGATTACTATTTATGAACCTGCAGCCCGTAAAATCACAAGACTCAAAAGTACAGTTTCTTAGGTACGCAGCGTCAAAAATGCAATACTTGAAATCTACATTTGTAAAAACGATGCGCAGCCCGACAAGGCGCACAAAAAGAGTGTTAGAGTAACCACTACCAACCTCTTCCTCCTTAAACATCTTGTCAGTTAGAGTTTTACTTTGACTATCATCTAACATGTAATATTAACTCTCGTTTATAGATTTATCATGCTGGCTAACGCCCGCTTAAGGGGCAGCCAACGCTACTACTAACTTTCCGCATAACACCGTAATCACAAAAACCAACGCATAGCAAAAATGCCGCGCGTTGGCTGTCCCTCTTGAAGCGTTTGTTATGTGAATTCTCGATTGAAACGCCTAACTTTTGTACGCACATTTTTCATAGGTGATGACGTATTAAACTGAATCATGCGCCCCAAAGTCCATTGTTCATACCACGTAACACTATATAAGTCATGATCACTTAAGCTTGAAATGAGTAAAAGTATCTCGTTAACCGTAGACACAAGTTCAATGAGTAAATCATTGTATTTCCAATCACGATACTCTTCGTGGAAGCTTTCAGCGAGTGAACCTAATTGGTTCCATTTATAACCAGTTTCTGGGAAATCTACATGTTGGTGTCGAGATCTTAGCTGATGCCATTTAAGAACCAGTTTTCCCCAACCAATCAAGTAAGCCACTGTATCACTAACACTAATGACCGTACCTTTCACGTTTCCCTCTACTCCAGATTTGCGAGCTTTACTTTCCGGAATTGAACGATAGTCAGCCATGAGTTTCGGAAATATTGAGTTTATAGCTAACTCTAATTCATCTTTATTTTTTGGCACAGAAGACATTTTGATCTCCATTCACATAACGCTTTCTATGCGGCTTTTAGCCGCCTTTCATATTCCTATGATGCAACCTTTTTAATACCACATCAACGTGTAATCAATAGGTTAATGAAAGTTAACGGAGGTTAGATTGCATGATGCCTTATAATTTCAGAAAAATGCTGCTACCCAAACTCCTTCGGATAACTTTTGATAGGGGAAAGTACTGTGAACTAAGTGAGCGAGAACTTTTGATCTGAATTGTTTTGGGGCAGAAACAAGTTAGGCGAACGTCTGCTTTGCTCAGTTGAACTAATAATTGCGCCAAGTTATCGTAATGATCCCCTCCTTGAACGTTCATACCTGCCTGTCAGATGAAACCCCGTTACTTTTGAGTCAAATTTTAGCGGCTAAATTAACTCATAGAAAAAATTCATCTCGAACAGATGAAAGCGCCTTAGATACGGTTTGGTGAATTATGTGCTGACCAGTGTATTCTGAAAGTTCTTGAGCAATCTCTTTTTGACTAAGCTTTCTTTGTTTCAAAACTAGTATTCTTTTCTTGTTATCAGTGATCCTCGAATCGACCATTCTTCGAGCTATGTTTCGAATTTTGTCAATATCACCGGAAGAAATCATAGTTCCTTCATTAGTCAGAGAATCCGAAATCTCATGTAAGCGATGGAGCATAGTTGTATCGACTTTTATTTGATTGCCAAATGTTTTGCGTACATAGTTCATATAAGCTTCAGCTTGTTCTGACGTGACCATTTTCCCCTGAAGGTAGAGATAGAAATATTCGTCTATGAGTTCATCACCTGACATAGCATTACGCTTATCTGGTTTGGCTACTTGTCGGCGTAATCTTAATACTTCGGTTTCAAACTGATTTTGAGAGCGTTTTGCTCGTTTATAAGCCGAAGTATTATTTTTCTTTTGTTTATGGAGTGAGCAAAAATTATGGCTTAGAGCCATTAATTTTATATCGTCTAGATCTTTATATTGAATGATATTCTTATCTAATGATTCTATAAATGACGTTAATTCTGTTTTTTCGCCGCAGAACTCACATAAAGTCTGCTTTCTAGTAGTATTAATTTTTACATCAGTTGAGTACTCTTGGAATTTCGGCCGTCTTAGATAACACATCCAAACTAGATTTATTATTGCTTCTAAAGTGGCGATAAATCGTCTATCTATTTCAGTGCCAGAACTATTGTATTCGATGAAAAATGCTAGATGCCTTTTTATTTCCTTATGGGCTTCTTGAAAACCTAACTCTTTAATCAATAAGCTTAAAGATATCTTTTTGTCTTGTTTTGGAAAGAAATATTGATACTTCTCAGGAAGATTATTAATAAATCTTGAAATGCTATTGTCTAATGATTTGTGAATTAAGTTAATAATATTCCTACGCGTAGAGTACTGAGAATATGGCCCCCATTCATCCCGGAATCTTTTGATAGCCTGAGATACAAACTCATCACAGCCTTTATCTATGATTAAAAAATTGTATAAGCCTAAGCGCTTTGCTGCATCTTTTTCTGACTCAATACTATCCATATCATTACCCAGTCTCAACATGCGATTTTTATAAAGTTTCACTATAAGAATTTATCTGTTAATTGGCAATAAAAGGAAATGTCTTGTAATGGCATGCTAAGGCTAGCATTCATATTCCACCTTTCTGTCCTGAATCTAAGATTAAACTTTTATCGTGTTTGGCATGATTAAACCTCTTACAGCAAGTAGAGGTATTACCATGCATGAACTAGCACATAAGACACTGATTAATAGAAAAACATTACTGCGTATGGTTCCGCTATCTGATCGAACCATCTATAACCTGGAACAGCGTGGGGAGTTCCCTCGCCGTATTGTTCTGACCAGCCGAAGTGTTGCTTGGGACCTAACTGAGGTTGAGAACTGGATAGAAGAAAAACGTAGGTCTGCGTTAAAAGCCGCAAGACCTGGTTTTATTTGGTAAGTCTGAGTCCACATGACGATTAAAGATGTAACGGATGTTCAGGCTAAGGGAACCACTCGGCGAAAAAGTGCCTCGGTTACCAGCGGTAAGCTAGAGATCAGCACGAAATATATCGACAACATCATAGCAATCCAGGAGCGCAGTGCTCAGGAAGCGAATGAACTCGGTTTTATCGCTCGGCTTCTGATTCAAGCAACTATACCGCATAGTAAGCCCAAATCGAATGAGTGGAGCCGCAAGAATGGTCATTTCACAATGCACATGATGGCCCCCTCATCTGTAGGTTTGCCTTACGGTTGCTATGCACGTTTGTTGTTGGTTTGGGTCAGTACACAAGCAGTAAGAAATAAGTCAAGACTGGACAGTGGTTTTATCACTGAACAGGAAGCACGCAAGCTTGATCTGGGACATTCTCAAAGACGTTTTATGGAAGAGCTAGGGCTAGGTTCAACTGGAGGCGAAAATGGAACCATTGGTCCTTTTCGAGAACAAATGCGGCGATTATTTAAAACGACGATCAGTGTTAGCTATACAGAGCTAAATGATGAAAGTGGATATATTTGTGAAGATGAAACTGGAGCCAGAGTTGCTGATATTTCCCATATTTGGTGGAGTACGAAGCAACCTGATCAAGATTCACTATGGGAATCTTGGGTGGAACTGTCGCCTAAATTTTTTCAATTGATTACTGATAAACCGGTCCCTCTGGATATGAGAGTGTTGCGGTTGATTAAGCGTTCTCCGATGGCTTTAGACATATATTGTTGGGCGACTTATCGGGTGAGTTACTTAAAGCGAGCCACAATTATTCCGTGGTCAGGTTTGATGGAGCAAATGGGGTCTAATTATGCCAATGTAAAAAGCTTTAAGCAGCGGTTTAAGGATGGACTGAAAAAGGTACAGCAGGCATGGCCAGAGCTAGATGCTACTCCAACCGAAAAAGGGTTGCTTTTGAAGCCTAGTGCTCCTCAAGTACCTCGTCAGACAAAGCGACAGGTTTCACGGGATATTGAAGTGTGATGAAACAGTATGTACGCACCATTCTTGATGTTAGTAAGCCTGGGTGTTTAGAAAGTTATCCACGCATGTTCTGTTTCCCTTTAAAGGGGGGATTTTGCGCATGTTCTGTTTCTGGCTGCGCATGTTTTGTTTCTGAGTGCGCATGTTCTGTTTCTAGAAAGGCTAAAAAGCTTTTTAATAACATGTGGTTGCAGAACCTCCTATAGTCTTTCCTGTAGGTATACCTATATAAAAAAATAAACCTGTAGTTGAACAAACAAATATTGTGGATAACTTTGATCAATAGGTTGCTCAAAAGTGTCAATGAAATCATTTTTTTGGAAGTTGTATTTTTTTAACTATATGAAGATAAAGTAATTTTTATTATTTTCACCTTGGCGTCTAAGCATTTATTGACATTTGAGGGGCAGTCAAACACGAAGGCTTTGAATTTACCATAGGACGGACAGTGTTAAGAAAGCGATGTTTGTCTGTGTCGTGATCAAAACTGTCAATGAAATCATTTTTTTGGAAGTTATGTATTTTTTATGGTGGTTACCTTGGTGTTTAAACATTCATTGACACTTGAGGGGCAGTTAAATACGAAGGCTTTGAATTTAGCCTAGAGCGGAAAGTGTTAGGAAAGTGGTGTTTTTCTGTGTCGTGATATTGAGTAAAGCCAATACACATAAATCGCTGTAAGGCCGCTATTTTAGCGCTATTCAGTCGCTATAAGTACGCTGTCATACCGCTATAAGTATCTGACTTATCAGGTAAACATAGTTTACACAGGAATAAACAGTTAAATACAGAGAAATGCACAAGGGCATGCATAACTTTCCGTGATAAAACCAAAGTTGAAATGCGGGCAGGATGTGTGAAGTAGGCCCTCCATGCAAGCATGGCGAAGCCTCTTCACTTATGACTTATTCGCACCTTCGGCACTCAACGTTGATCCTGCCCTGCGGGGCCTGAGAGAGGATACACAGATGGAGAACAACACAAATAAGACGACGAGAAAGAATAGTCCTCCGATTAAGGTCTATTGCCTACCGGAAGAGCGTGCGCTGATCGAATCCATGTCAGCACAGGCGGGGCTCAGTGCTTCGACCTATTTGCGCGAAGTCGGCCAAGGCTATCGTATCCAGGGAATTACCGAAGCAGAGCATGTACGCGAGTTAGTGCGGGTTAATGGTGACTTAGGACGTCTGGGTGGATTGCTGAAGTTATGGCTTAGTAATGATGCCAAGGTGGCACATGTTGGGGCCAATACGATCTTGGCAGTGCTTAATCGTATCGAGGCGACGCAAGATCAAATGAGTTCACTTATGGAGTCTATTCTTCGCCCGAGGGCGGACCAATGATCGCCAAGCATGTACCGATGCGTTCTCAGGGGAAATCTGACTTTGCAGGCTTGGTGAATTACATCACCGATCACCAGAGCAAAGAACATCGACTTGGTAGCGTTCGTTTAAATAACTGTGAAGCGGAAACCGTGCGCGATGCGATCAGTGAGGTGTTGGCGACTCAGTTTGCGAACACCCGAGCAAAGAGTGATAAAACCTACCACCTCATAGTGAGCTTTCCTAATGGTGAACAGTTAGAAGCGCATACTTTAGCCGCGATAGAAGAGCGCCTTTGCCAAGGCTTGGACTATGGCGAGCATCAGCGTGTCAGTGCTGTGCACAACGATACGGACAATCAACATATCCATATCGCGATCAATAAAATTCATCCTGCGCGTAACACAATCCATGAGCCTTATTACCCACATAAAAAGCTAGCGGAAATGTGCGAGGCCATCGAGCAGGATTTTGGTTTGCAGCAGGATAATCACATACCGCGCAAGCGCGGGGCCGAATCGCGTGCCATGGATATGGAGCGGCATTCGGGTATTGAAAGCTTAGTGGGTTGGGTGAAGCGCGAATGCATGAACGAGATTAAATCAGCCAATAGCTGGCAGGCGTTGCACCAGGTCATGCAGGACAATGGTTTGCAGTTAAGAACCAGAGGAAATGGTCTAGTGATCGTTGCCGACGGTGAAGCGATCATCAAAGCAAGCACCTTAGGACGTGAGTTTTCTAAACCCAAACTCGAAGCGCGCCTTGGTCCCTTTGAAGCGACTGCATCGGATTCTGTTAAGCCGAACCGCCAATATACACACCGACCTGTTCGCTTGAAGGTGAATACCACCGAGCTATATGCCCGTTATCAAGCAGAGCAGAAACATGCCGCAGAGAGTAAAACGCAAGCCCTTGAACAGGCTCGTCGTAATAAAGATCGACAGATTGATAACGCCAAGAGGAAAGGGCGTGGCCGTCGCGCAGCGATTAAGTTGACCGGTAGCAATAAGCTTACTAAGAAGCTTTTGTACAAACAGGCCAGCGATGCATTGAAAAGCGAGCTTGAGCGTATTCACAAGCGTTACCAAGAGCAACGGCAAACGATATATCAAAGCAATAAACGCCAAGCCTGGGCGGATTGGTTAAAAAGCCAAGCATTGCAGGGAGATAGCGAAGCCCTCAAAGCGCTACGTAGCCGAGAGTCTGCACAAAAGCTTAAAGGCAACACACTGAACGGGGATGCAGTTCAGGCAGAGCTCAAAGGAACGGTCGATACGATTACGAAAAAAGGCACCATTATTTATCGAGCAGGTAACAGCGCCGTGCGTGATGATGGTGAGCGTCTACAAGTGTCGACGGCTTCCAACCAAACCAGTGTCTTAGCTGCACTAAAGGTAGCAATAGAGCGTTACGGTAATCGTATTACCGTGAATGGTTCGCCTGAGTTCAAGGCGCGAGTAATCAAGGCGGCGGTAGATGGCAATCTGTCTATCAAATTTGCCGATCAAGGACTAGAACGCCGCCGTCAGGCATTAATAGCTCAGAACAAAAAGGCCAAACGGTCAGATAAGCACGGCGTGTTACCGATTGGCAAAGTGCCACCTTCACGCCGTGGCCGGTTGCAGAATCTATCTCAGTTAGAGGTTTTAGCTATTCAGTCAGGCCCTGTAACTGAAAAAGCGGCGGTCATGCCAGCACTAGAGCAGCGTAAAGCTAAGCTACAAGCTGAGCAGGCAGCTAAAAAAGCGAAACGACAACAAAAGAGCCGCTCACGTTGATGTGATGGCATAGGAATCGACGGAAGCCCTAACCGCTTCGGTTGGTAATGACACCGATGTTTAACCCTATTTGACCGCGCGTTTAACGGTGTCGCGCTGGTCGGGCGCCGAGATAGTAAGTGGCGAGCTAGCTCTGTACAGGCCCACATTCACCGCTGGTAACGGCAGGAGTAGAGATCAAGTTTCTACAGGTTGGTGAATGCAACTTTTAGTCATAACTACTAAGAGTAATTAACCATGCTAAAACGAAAAATTTTAGCGGCTAAAATTCCCGTGCTTGCCATCTCCTTGGCGTTAAACCTTTCTAATCCTGTATATGCGGGGATTCCGGTTGCTGATGGTACGAATCTAGTTCAGAACATCATGTCGGCAATGGAAGCTGTTACACAGACTGCTAAACAAATTCAGCAGTATCAAACCCAGTTGCAGCAGTACGAAAATATGCTGCAAAACTCGATGGCCCCAGCTTCTTATATTTGGGACCAGGCGCAGCGCACCATCAACGATCTGAACCAGGCGACCAACACGCTCGCCTATTACCAGAACCAGCTTGGCAGCCTCGATGCTTACCTAGGCAAGTTCCAGGACGTGGCCTATTACCGCAGCTCTCCTTGTTTCTCGGCAGCGGGGTGCAGCGATGCAGAACGGGCCGCAATGACCGAGAACCGACGCCTTGCGTCTGAATCGCAGAAAAAGGCCAACGACGCACTGTTTAGGAGTCTGGAGCAGCAGCAAGATAACTTGGAAGCCGATGCCCGTCAGCTTAACCGCCTGCAATCTGGTGCTCAGAGCGCGGACGGCCAATTGGCGGCTATTGGCTACGCTAACCAGCTCGCCAGCAACCAGGCTAACCAGCTCCTGCAAATCCGTAGCCTGCTGATTGCTCAGCAGAATGCCGTTGGCACTCGAATGCAGGCGGATGCTGACCGCGAAGCTCAATATCAAGCGTCTCGTGAAAGGTTGTTCGATATGGGCGAGCCAACCGACCGTTCAGAAAACAGGGGGTTTTAATCATGAAGAATATCACCCGAGTTTTTATCGTTAGCGCGTTGGCCTCTTTTGCTATGGTGGGGTGCGGCGAAGATGACGGGCCAAAGCCTGCAACGATCAACTGTGACAACCCGAACCTGACGAAAGAGCAGAAGGAAAAAGGGAACTGTCTTTGGGATATGGGTGAACCCACGGATCGCTCCAAGAACAAGGGGTTCTAATCATGATCAAGATATTTATTCGGCTTGTCATGCTCCTGGCAGTTGTACTTACTTCGCAAACAGCATCAGCGGCCATTGAGCCTAATGGTGTCTTAGATGAAGTGGCTGTGCGTTTCATGACAGCAAGTGCTACTTGGGGCACGGTAATTACAAACTATGCTGCCTGGCTATTCTGGACGCTGGGCACTATATCCCTTGTTTGGACTGGTGGGACCTTAATCCTTAAACAAGCGGATATAAGGGAGTTTTTCGCTGAGTTCGTCCGCTTCATCTTGACGTTTGGTTTCTTTCTCTGGTTACTCAGAAACGGCCCAGACTTTGCCACGTCAATTATCGATTCATTGAGAACGATCGGTGCTCAAGCCGGTGGCCTTTCGAGAGACCTAACCCCGTCAGAGCCTATTAGTATTGCGTTCGACATTATTGTGAAAGCTGGTAAGTCATACAGCATCACCAGCCCGATAGATAACTTGTCTATCTTCTTAATCACGCTAGCAATTTTGGCATGTATGGCGGTAGTGGCGGCAAATTTGTTGTTGGCTTTGGTGACGGCTTGGATATTGGTCTATGCCGGTGTTTTCGTGTTGGGGTTTGGTGGTTCGCGTTGGACTTCAGATATAGCAATCAACTACTTCAAAAGTGTATTAGGCGTTGCTTTGAAATTGATGACAATGACGTTGCTTATTGGCATTGCCATGTCGATCATGGACGGTTTCTATGCCGATCTATCCAATGATGCTCCCATGCGTGAATTGTTGGTGATCTTTGTCGTTTCATTGGTTCTCGTGATGCTCATTCACTCCGTTCCCAATGTGGTCGCTAGCCTGATTCCTGGAGGTGGTACGGCGACGGGTGCTGGCAGTATTAGTGCTGGGGCGATGGCCGGAGCGGCTGTTGCCACTGGTGGTATGGCTGCCGGTGCCGCAATGGCTACCGCCGGCGGTGCATCTGCTATTCAGGCTGCATTTACAAAAGCGGGTGAGAACGTAGCGAATAATACTGACGTTATGTCGAGCCTGGGCGGTGCATTTAGTGGCGGTGGTGATTCTGACGAGGCTGGCTCCTTCTCCCAAGCTTCCGGTCAATCTTCTAGCGGTGGCGAATCCCCTGGCGGCTTTAAAGGTAGCGCTGTAAAAGCGGGGCGTATTGCTGCGGATACCGGTGCGAATTTGATGAAGGGAATGGGTGATATGGCCGGGGATAGAATCAGCGGCACTACCGGAGGTCGTCTAGCTAGTTCGATCCGAAACAATATGAAAGATAACGCGGATGATGACGATAAGGAGGGGGACTGACGAGGCTTCCCCTGCATTTGACAACGATAGCTTAGGCGGTGGCGGCACTGGCTGGATGAATCAAACTGGCGGCTTTGATGGCCTATCCAGTGAGGATCAAGAAGAAGCCCGCCAAGCACACGCAGAATGGCAAGAGCGCGATCCGGAAAAGCACACCTTCGACATTGAATACTACGTTTCATACGCTCAGGAACGCCAGCAGGAGCGCAACGAAGAGGTTGCCAGTTTTGTTAAAAAAGGCCGCATGGCCTAACTAGATAAGGATTACTGATTATGGAGTTTAGCTTTCCACCTCAAAACCTTGCGGAGGTATTTGGTTTCTTTGCAGTGATGTTCATTGTGATGCTGGCCTTCTATTTTTTGGGGCAGTGGCTGCACAGTACCGGACACGGCCCGAAGATGAAAGCCATTGCCGACACAATGGAGGTATTTCAAAACAGGTTGGCCGGACGTGCTTACAAGGACATGACGAGATCGTTCGATCAAATCGACAAAATGAGACGCTGGCCGTTTGGTCACCACAAGTAGTCAGAAAGTACACGTGCACCGGCCTGAATTTTCACAAATACGGAATATGAAACATGATCTATTCCATAGCATTCGTTGATATGAAATCATAATATGTTCATAAAGTTAACTAACATAAAGTGTGACCTGTTATGCCAATTTCATTTAAACCGATTGAAGAAAAAGATAGTTGGTTTGGGGCGGCTTGGTCAGTTGATGATGAAGATGAATTAGCTAGCATCATCGCTCGTGTTGCTATTGGGCAGTCTAGGGTTGCGGAGAGAATTCTTAAAGCTACCAGTTCTTCTCACGTTAATTACCCAAAAAGCGGATATGATGCTGCCAGACAGCTATTGACAGTTAAGTCAGGCGAAAAGCCATATCATAGAGATGGTTGGGTGTTTCAGGTTATTTCATGGGTAGCAGCTCACCAATCCTATAAAAACGCTTATATAAGAGCACCTCAAATGATTAAAGCAGATAAAGGCCTAGATGGTTTTCTTATTGAAAATGACTCTAAAGGTATATCAAAAGCCGTTATTCTTGAGGATAAAGCTACAGAGAACCCAAGGAATAAAATCAAAAATTCAGTTTTACCCGAATTTGAAATCTTTGAAAAAGGTGAGCGAGATAACGAGCTAATCGCTTCAGTAGTATCATTGCTTGAGCGGTCGGGATGTGCAGACCCTGATAGTGTAGTCGCTGAGATCTTATGGGATGAAAAGCGAGCATATCGAATTGCTGTAACTGTTGGAGACTCCCATTCTACCCAAACAGGATTGCGGGGCTTATTTAAAGACTATGATGTTTCAGTTGTTGGTGATCGGAGCAAGCGTAGGGGGGATATTCTCCACAAAAATAGCTTTAGAAACTGGATAGACATATTGTCCAAAAAGGCAATAGCGATTATCAATATGGAAGAGAGTAACAGTAATGTATGATTCAATAACCTCACAGTTAATTCAGTCTACCCCCGATCTTCCTGGATTAGATCGAGAGTCTCTTCCTGACTACTTATCTAAAGCATATGCTGAAATTGTTTCTAGTCGTGTCTTATTGAGAAATGGAGAGGCTAATATAGACGACTTGATTGAAACGGTTAAATTTTCTTTGCGTTTAGCAAGAACCAATGAGGCTTTAGTTTCAATATCCCCGAACGTGAAGATAAAAAATCTGCAAGCTTTGTTGCCGCTACAGCATACCAATTAGCCTATCAAGCAACCGTATTACGCCATTCTAATATTACTTATTCATATATTGGTTTGAAATCTATCAGCCCAGATGTATCAGCAATGCTACTATTTCTCATTGCTGAGGCATTTGCGGATGCTTCAGAAATAAGCCGCATAATAAAGTTACCAGAAAATGATTTACTACAGCGTGAATTAATATGGCATTTAATAATGCTATCTCAAGGAAATGTGGAAAAAATTACTGCCCGTAGACGTCCTTCTCAAAAAAAACTTGTAATAGGAGAAGGCGGTCAATTGGCCAGTAATGCTTTATATTATAGAATTTTACGTGGTGTTCGCGCTCTTGCTTTTATTTTACAAGGGCGTCGTATTAAAGGAATGGCTGATCCAATTGCTGTTTTTTCTGAAGTAAAAGAATTAGCATCATCAACCGTTGATATTCCCTTCCAATCTAAAACTCTCGAGAGTCAAGAACTCTTTCCCGGACCATTTCATTTAGCTAGCTTATTAATAGCTACAGGAAATGCATTGTTGGATAGTGCTGTCGTAAAAATACTACCTCCCAATGGAGTTGATAAAGGATTATGGCTAGATGCTATGAAGGCTGTGGCAAGTACTCGTCCATACCTATGGAAAAATCATAAGGATGCGATTGAACGTGGTTATTTAAATAGTGGTGTATCCGCAGCAATTGGTTTTCCTACCGGTTCAGGGAAATCAACAACAGCACAACTTAAGCTTCATGCGACTCTACTTAGAGGGTGTAAAGCTGTATTTTTAGCTCCTACACATGCTCTAGTGGACCAGACTGCTCGAGATTTGAAAAAGGTATTTCCAAGAGCTGGAGTCAAAGGAGAGAGAGCTGATGATTTTGGTCTGTTAGATAGCGGTAATGACTTGCCAGATATAATGGTAATGACTCCAGAAGCATGTCTACTTGCAACACATTTGGATCCCGAAAGGTTTGTTGATGTTGGAGTATTCATTTTCGATGAATGCCATTTAATACACCCTAAAAGCAGTGAAGATAGACGTGCTATAGATGCAATGCTATGTATTCTAGGGTTTGTTAGAGTGGCTCCTGATGCCGATATTGTATTAATGTCTGCAATGATGAAGAATACGAAAGAATTAAGTCATTGGCTATCTGAGTTAACTAACCGTTTATCTATCTCGTTAGATAACTCCTGGAAACCTACTCGTCAATTAAGAGGTTGTATAGTTTATGACTCCAATCGTTTAAGCACACTTGAAAATCTACTCAGGAACGAGAGAACAAAAAAAACTAAAGGTAGCGTCCCAGCTAAGTTAAAGCGACAATTAACAGCTACACCATTAGCATTTTTTAGTGTTAAACAAACCTGGGCTTCTATGGACCGTCGTGACTACGCAAAAGTCCCTTTTTCCTCAAAATCATTAGAGCTATCAACGAATTCCCGATGGGGGCTCACTCCAAACTCTGGAGTTGTTGCATCTTCGATAGCCGCCGAAGCAGCTAAGGCAGGCATTAGAACTCTAGTATTCTCGCAATCAATTCCAAACGCAGTATCAATAGCCGAAAAAGCATCGACTAACATTTCTCCGTGTAGTTTAGATTTAACAGGTGATGAAAAAAAAGCTTATGAGATTGCAGTAGATGAAATAGGTTCTCCTGAAAAGCTGTATATAAAGCTGAGTAATGGAAAACTTGTAAATCGCGCTGGATGTCATCATGGGCAGTTATTACCAGAAGAAAGATTTCTCGCAGAGTCATTATACAAACGTGAAGGAGCATTAGCTGTATTGGCCGCTACACCAACTTTAGGTCAAGGGATGAACTTGCCTGCGGATTTAGTAATCATTGCCGAAGATAGTCAGTTTAATATGGCTTCTGGTAGTCGTGATATCCTCAAACCAGAAGATTTATTGAACTCAGCTGGGCGAGCTGGAAGAGCTGGTGAAAGTGCTACAGGTATTGTATTAGTAATTCCAGGGAAAGTCGTAGGACTAAATGATCAAGAAAGGACAATAGGAAACCGTTGGACCACCCTCCGTGAAATCTTTGGCCAATCAGATCAGTGTATTATTTTGGATGATCCTCTAACATCGATAATGGACCGTATCCACAATCAAGTAGAAGAAGTTGGAGATCTAGAACGATATGTAGTTGCAAGGCTAGCTGAGGCAGAAAAAGACGAAGAGGGAACATCAGAAGTAACTCATGGATTAAAAAGAAGCTTTGCGGCTTTTAGACAAAAGCAAAAGGGCAATACTGAATGGATTGTTAGTCGAATAGCTGCCGCTCGATCTATTCTAGATAATAATGATGTTGATTCCAGTGAGGAATCTCAGGCATTACGCGATCTAGCTTCTATGTTAGGTATGCCTGAAGATGTATTAAAAGAACTTGTTGATTCTTTGGTTTCTGATGATTTTACAAGCTTTGAAACAGTAGAGCAATTTGTTAAATGGATGTTTAAATGGCTTTCTAGGCATCCTCACAGTATGTATCGTCTTTTAAAGCCAGAGAATTTCGAGTCACTATTTGATAATAGTTATAATTCGCTACAGGATGATGTTGAAAAAGCAAAATTCGCAATTCCTTTGATATCTTCTGGTCTATCTCTGTGGATGCAGGGTAAGACGCTGATTGAAATACAAAAAGTTTTTTCTTCAAAAACAAGAGATTTGAAATACACCACAAGTGCAAGAAAGTTTGTTATCAGAATGGTTCCTGACTTAGCACATTTAATGAGTGTACCTCTTCAGGTTTTGCTAAGGTATGTCAACGATGGAACTACAAATTTGTCAGATGCTAGTCCCGCATTAAACTATGCTAGCCTTGCCGTCAGGAGAGGGCTTAATAGCGCTGAAATGGTCGCTTATGCTGTTCAGAAAGAAGGTAAAAGCTCGTCTCGCCGTGAGTTACATAGAGGCTTTTTAAAGATTCAACCATACCTAGGTAATGCTGGTGTCGGTGAAAAATTGATAGAATTAGAATCGCGTGTTAAACATGCTATGTTGCAAAAAAATACCAGCTGGGACTAAAAGAGTTTAGTAATAATGAAAGTAGACAAGCCATATGTATATAAACTGACTGAAACTCAGATTTATGAGCTTCGTCGTGATATGGCCGAGTCTTCAGCTTGGGCCAAGGCAGAGCTAAAACGCCGACGAACTGCAAAAAATCAAAAAAATTCTGCGCATGGTATCGATGATGGTATTGAGAAAAGTCACCTTTCTAACTAGCTGTTATATAGATTTATTTTCTGCTCATTGATATTCGAGTGGGAGTGATGGCTATCCGGTATTGGTAGATCGCTGAATCTTTAGGGGCCACTCGTTCATGCGATTGGCCCTTTGCTTAAAGGTATGCTGGCCATAAACGGAGAAAGGCATGGCTGATGGTGAAACGATCAAAGCCAATGCGATAGCGTTCGCGAAGCTTAACAAGAAGCGTATCGCTCGTGAAAGAACGGATATTGAGCAGTATGAGCCTGAAGAACGGCCTATCTCTATTTTTATGGCCGGTTCGCCTGGGGCGGGTAAGACCGAGATAGCCAAAGAATATGTAGCAGCGTTGAATGATATCGAATCTCAAGGGGTTGAGGGTCTAGGTAGTATCCTGCGCATCGACCCAGATGATCTGCGAGAAGAGCTCCCCGGCTATAATGGCAGCAACTCCAGGCTGTTTCAGGGCGCAATTTCGATACTCATCGATAGAATTCACGACGTAATGCTCAAGCAACGGCAGTCCTTCATTCTGGATGGCACGCTGGCAAGCTTCGATATTGCCAGCAAGAATATCGCTCGCTCATTGAAGCGAGAACGCGACGTTCAAATTTTCTATGTCTATCAGCACCCACTGCTGGCGTGGCAGTTCGTTTGTAGTCGCGAGAAGATCGAAGGTCGTAACATTCCGCTTGAGAGCTTCATTGAGCAGTTTCTTGGCGTTCAAGAGGTAGTGAACCGGGTCAAGCAGGAGTTTGGTTCGCAAGTCACTCTCGATGTCATCGTCAAGGACACGGATGGAACGAACCAGCACTGGGAGTCGGATGTTGATTCGATTGATGCTTTGCTGCCCGAGCGCTACACTCATGAACAGTTAAAAAGCCTACTCTCAGGCGAGGATGAACCATGAATGATCGCATGTCGAAATCGACTCCTTTGACCTACTTTGCGCGTCGTGCGAGTGCTGAGCAGAAGCAAGCGGTGCGTAATAAAGTCATCAGCAATGCTATCGCACGTCAAAAACGCATTCTTGAGCAAGCTAAAGAAATTAACTGATAGCTAATCTGTTTAGTACTATTTTTCCCTTGGCCCGCCGTTGAGCGGGCTTTGTGCTTCTATGCCTATTTTATGATTGCTTGAGCCAAGCAGGCCGATCATCTTAAAAGGCAGGTTTTTTAATATCACAAGGTTACAGTTCGTCAATGAACCAAGTTTCTCATAATAGTCTTGTTGCTTTTATCTGGAAAATTGCCGACAACTGCTTGCGCGATATCTATGTGCGTGGCAAGTAGCGCAATGTCATCCTGCCTATGGTGGTACTGCGTTAGAGATTGTTCTTTATGAGGAAGAGTGTTGGTGCGATTTTTCGAAATCGCACCATTTTTTTCAATCGCGAATAATTTCCTTGAGGCTAATGGAGTCAATGGGGTAGCTGTAATTTGACTGCCTCTCTTTTAATTACTCTCCCTTTGCCGACTATTAACTGATAACTCAGAAGTGTCGAGTTCGAACTCCTCATCGATGTTCAGTTTCTTCAAGATAGCTGGTAAAACCTGGTGAATTATTCTCATACCCACTAACAGTTCGTTCATGTATATGTCGGGATGTAGCTGAGCCGTATTGACACCCAAACTCTCTGCTTCGGCTGAGTGATCTAGCTCGTCAGAAGAATCGTATACCATATCCATTAGTTCGGCTTTGAGAGGGATTCGGCCTTGAAAGGCTGCTTCTTTTACAATGAGCATCCATTTTTCATAGTCACTAATGACTTCATGCCGAAATTTGTTGAATTTTGGTGCTAGCTCTTGATCAACTTCAACCTTGGTAGCAGCTAAAGAAAGTAAGCATGGTTCTATGTTTTCGGCGGGTGAAGAAAAGAGATCGAGTCGATCATCATGAATAATATGGCCAACATAGGCGGCGTAAAAACCATAAACGCTGTTTAAAGATGAGTACATGTCGTAAATCAACGAAGCCAGTGGGTACTCTCTAAAATCAAGCTCTTCGTCGTCTTCGCTTATAAAGCTTTCATTCAGTCCTTGTGGAAATTCCTTGGGGATGGTGACGCCCATGTCAGCTAACGTATTTAGTGTGCTGCTTAGTAGCAGATCAATATCGTCTTCCAAGGGTTGTGTGTAATACCCGGTTTCAGCACCCTCTCGAGCTAGCTCGGCCAAGTTCTGAGTCAGCGTTTTCCACTTCATACAGTTTTCTACAGACCCGCAAAAGAGTACATCGGAAGGGTCTAGCTCGCCGACTTTCGTCAGCTCTCGAAATTTGTTTTGCATGGCGAACGACATATGCTCGCCATTTTTCCATTTAGTAATTTGCGTTGGTGAAACGTTCAGCAGAGATCCATTCGGAAACGGTTCTCGTCCAGCTGATGAGGGGTACCTATTAGCGTGTTGTGTGGAAATCTCTTGTGAGATAGACAAGGCTGGGCTGGGCGAGGACGAAATGCGAGTGCAGTGGCATCCCAGCGATGAGGTGAAATGCGGTGAGCATTGATCTTGGTGGTTAGTTCTTCTATGTCGTTATCTGAGAGACCCAGTCCCGGTATCAGCTTTAATGTTCCCGGAAGAATGTGCTCGGGAATCTCGAGCATAGCGTTGAGTTGACTAACTGTAATGGCCTTCTTGTCGGCGGTAAAGTCGACAAACTTGTCTGAAACAAGAATCAAAGTTTCGCAGGTCATGTAAACCTCCTAAAAGCTTTTCATATTCCATTAGGCTGCCAAGTGTGGTAGCGCCCGATAGGTTTTAGTGTAAAGCCCCTCTGAACCACCAGTGATATATTGATCGCCAGCCTGCTGGACGATTTCAAGATAGCGATCCGAGGCAAAAACCGCGTTGTAGCTTTCGGGGTTCGCTGAGAAACCTGAGACAAACATCACACCGGGCTGTCCGCTGATCACAGAGTGATACGCTAGGAAGGCTGAACATCGTCTGCATTACGCACTACATCGAAGATCGTCTCTTCGCGCCACTGACGGTATTCGTCCATCGCCTCTGGCTTGACCTCAACATGTCTTAATTGAATGTAGGGGGTTGTTGGAAGAAGTGTGGCGATATCTTTGGGTGCTTCAATAAAATCCAGCAGCTCTCGGCGTACGTCTCCGACAAGATACTCTGAGAATTTCTGAGCAATCGACATAGTTGTGGCAGTCAAAGCCGTGAGTTCAAGATTGGCTTCGAGAGCCCGAAGCTCTAACACTTCGGACTCGTCAAGTGAGATAAAAATGCGAGACGCATCATTATCTCCTAATTTGGTAGCGAGTGCGTCTGCCTGACCGGATTTTACGAAATACCGAGAAATCAAAAGGGTTTGAGAAGGCATAGGTTTCTCCATGGCGAATCGTTGCAGTTAGATAAAGCTCTCAACGAGAATGGAATGTTTAAACTCGCCAATTCCGTCGGAGTGCCATGGAAAGATTGCGACTTTTAGAAAGGTCAGTCTTTAACAAATTTTCTTAATTAGTTTTTCAAAAATGGAAAATATTGATGACCAACATCCTTATGCTGGCTAAATCTATGGGGAGGAGAATTTGAATGGTAAGCAGATACGTCGCTTATCCACTGAGCCGTTCATGATGTCGAGCCACCAAATCTGTGAGAAAGTCAGCAAGTGCTCTGACACGCCGCGATCTTGCAAGGTCTGTTTGGATAACTAGATAGATTGGCTGGTCGACCCCAATGTCTGAGTCGATGCAGATTAGTCCCCTATCGCGTGCAATGAAGTGAGGCAGCACGGCAAGCCCAAGCCCCGCCTTAGTTGCGGATACTTGTGTAGCAAGTGAAGTCGTGGTCAGGGCTGGTTTGCGTCCTCGTAGAATCCGCTCTACCCATTGAGCGCCAGGAAGATGTGTCTGCATCTCCCCCCAAGTGATAAAGGTATCCGTATCGTAGTCACCCTGATCAGGGTTTAATTCTCGGCGTGACTCGTAGTCCGGGCTGCAATAAAGGCCGTACCCTAAGGTACCCAGACGGCGCAGAGTGACATTGCCCCTTTCGGGTCGAACCATCCGTACCGCAAGATCGGCATCTCTTCGATGCAAATTAATGGTCGAGATATCAGTCACAACTTCCACTAAAAGCTCTGGATATTCCGCTCGAAATGCCGGGAGTGCTGGCAGTATTAACTCCGTAGCCAGATTTTCGGCTGTGGCTAGCCGCACTTGACCACTTATCTGCGCTTGAGTGTCCGCGCCCGATGAGAAAGCCTGTGCAGCCGCTTCCATTACTTCAGCCTTCTCTACGAGATCGGCGCCATCCTCAGTTAACTGGTAGCCCGATTGCTGACGTATAAAAAGAGGAAGTTTCAGGGCAGTTTCGAGCCGCTCGATTCTACGTGAGAGTGTCGCTATGCCAATGTTGAGTTCCAAAGCAGCCGCACTCAGCGTTCCGCAGCGCGCTACGGCAAGAAATGCCCGAGTATCGTCCCAAACCAGTCCTCGGGGCATGCTATTTCCGATAATGGAAATCTCTTTGTCAATATCTTGCATTTTTTCCATTTTTTGATCCTGTCAAGCTGTAACCTCCATGATTAAGGAGGTCGTTATGAAAAAGCGAACGCTTGGAAAAGACTTCACCGTTTCGGCAATTGGTTTGGGCTGCATGGGTATGAGCGAGTTCTATGGGCCTCGAGATGATAGTGAGTCTTTGCGGGTTTTGGAGCGAGCTGTAGAGCTTGGGGTCGACTTTTTTGATACAGCAGATATGTATGGGCCGCATCATAACGAAGAGCTGATTGGAAAGTTCCTTTCACGTAGCAAGTCTCAAATTCGAATTGCAAGCAAGTTCGGCATTGTGCGCGACCCAGGGGAGTACAAACGGACTTTGGATAATAGCGCTGACTATGCGCGCCAGTCTTGTGAAGCCTCGCTTCGTCGGCTCGGTGTGGAACAAATTGACCTTTACTATATTCATCGCATCAATCCTGAAGAACCGATCGAAGAGACCATTGGTGGGCTGGAGCGACTTGTCCAATCTGGGAAAATTGCTCGTATAGGCTTATGTGAAGTCAGCGCTGAAACTCTGCGTCGTGCTCATGCAGTACATCCTATCACTGCAGTGCAAACTGAATATTCTCTTTGGTCGCGCGAAGTAGAGAGAGCCGTGTTGCCGACCTGTCGTGATCTAGGTATTGGCTTCGTTCCTTATTCTCCGCTTGGCCGCGGATTCCTAACTGGCCGGTTTCAAAACACCGCTGAACTCGACAATGATGATTTTCGCGCTAATTTACCTCGTTTTGCAAAGGAAGCGATTGGATCCAACCGGCGAATTGCCGACGTGATTGCTGAACTGGCAGAGCATAAGGGTTGCACACCTGCCCAGCTCTCGCTGGCTTGGCTATTGGCACAAGGGCAAGACATCGTGCCGATACCCGGCACCAAGCAACTGCACTATCTCGAAGAGAATGTCGCTGCAGCGAGCATCACGCTCAGTGTGGACGAGCAGCGGCAACTCGAAAAGGCCACGGCATCGTTGCCTGTAATAGGCGAACGCTACACCTCAGAAGGCATGAAAGGAGTGAACGTATGAGTGTTCCGACTTCTAATCGACGTACCCAAGCGTTATCCCTCCTTGAGAGGCTTGAGCCTAGTGCACCTGAACGCGTTGCGCAAAATCTTGATGAGTTTCACGACGACGCAACTGAGATACTACTGGGTTTTGCTTTTACCGATGTAGTGGCTCGTGAAGGGATCTCGCTACATACGCGCGAAATGCTCACTATCGCTATGCTCGCAGCAATGGGTACGGCTCCGGGGCAGCTCGAGTTTCACATGCGAGCCGCGTTGAATACTGGGGTAACTCGTGAAGAGATTGTCGAAATCGTTCTGCAGGTGGCGGTCTATGCGGGTATCCCCGCGTCGATGAATGCTATTACAGCGGCGAAATCCGCCTTCACGTCCGTCTAACTTTTTTGAACAGAGAAAAGGAGGTTGGCATGTCTGCTCAAAAAACAACTTGGCAAGACTGGGTGGCTGTAACGGCTCTTGGCGTAGGTAGCTTCACTATTGTTACCACGGAGCTGGCGCCGATTGGTTTGCTCTCTAATATCGGTAGTTCTCTCGGAACGTCTACTTCGCAGACGGGCCTGATTGTTACTCTCTATGCATGGATAGCTGTTGCAGCTGCGCTTTTTTCTGCTGTCGTTCTTTCCCGCATGCCGCGGCGTCCACTTTTAGTTTGCCTGATGTTAATCCTTGCTCTGTCCAGTGGGGTTGCCGCCATGGCTGAAACATTCCCTGCGCTCATGGGCGCGCGAGTGATTGGTGCGTTAGCACATGGTGCCTTCTGGGCAATGATCGGTACTATCGGTGCTCAGATTGTGCCTCCCCATCGCGTAGGACTTGCCACATCCATCATCTTTGGAGGCGTATCGGCTGCCAGCGTGCTGGGCGTGCCGCTAGCGAATTTGTTGGGCTCTCTCAATGGTTGGCGTGCAGCTTTTACTGCTGTCGCGGTATTGTCATTTGGTGTCGCAGTCGTGTGTTTCGCCACACTGCCTAAGCTTCCTGGGAACGAAGGTTTCGGTGCCGCTGCCATGGGACGTGTTCTATCTAATCAGCGTTTTATGTGTATCTTTGCCGCCACTGCGCTTGTAGTTACCTCTCATTTCATGGCATTCACTTACATCGAGCCCTACCTTGTTAGGCAAAGCGAGATCACGCCATCAGTGATTGCGTATTTACTTCTGGCGTTTGGTGGTGCTGGATTGGCAGCAAATGTGGTGACCGCTAGCTTGATCGACCGCTGGCTCAAATCGGTTCTGATGGTTGCCCTTTGCCTCGCTTCGGCAGCTCTGTGGCTGTTGTCTATGTTATCGGATGTTATGGGCCTATGGGGCACGGTATTAATGCTTATTATTTGGGGTGGAGGCATCGGCGCTGTTTTGGTGGGATTCCAGACTTGGATTCTTAAGGAAGCTGGTGATGACGCTCTACCGGCCTCTGCAATTTATGTCGCCATTTTTAATGCGGCGATAGGACTTGGTGCAATGCTTGGAGCTATCGTGCTGTCGACATCTGGGCTTAATGAGATCTATCTATTCGCCGCTGTTGCGACAGCTCTGGGTACCGCTACTATTGCATTAATGTCTGGCCCAACGGTTGCAACCTCTCAAGCAGAATAGTTAAAGTCTAATTTATCAAAGCGGTGGGCCAGTTTTATTGGCCTGCCGATTTTTCTATCTTCTTTGCCCATTAGTCAACGTCAATTTATAGCTGGGTTCATAAGCGTGAAAGGCGGTTTAACCCTAAAATATTGAGCACGATTCAAAATAATTTTAAGGCCAGAGCCGTATGAAGATTACTATTCATTGTTAATTTTTATTAACCAGGAGCTTTCTACCATAAGGCATGATGCTGCTACTTTCCTAAGGCTTTCAGCTTCCTCAGGCTTAAAAACAGTATCTTTATTACAAAGTAGTACAGAACCACCGGCAGAGTACAGCTGTTTAGCAACTATGTATTCATCATTGCTATATTTATCTTCCTTCGCTCTCCACGTCTTGTCCAAGAAAACTCGACGAGAGTTTATGTCAGGCAAGTAGTAGACTCTGTTAGTAGAGTCATTCATACCTAGTAAACCTGCCACATTAAAAGCTGCAACACCAGCCGTTGCTGGTATAATTAATATCAGAACGACTGAAAACAAAAATATTCCAAATGTTACGGCCTGAATTTTCTTTTTAAACTCATTATCGTTTGGAAGAAAATAAAAAAAAGCTGGTATAAAAGTTGCTAGCACGCCGGTGGTGATATAAAAAATAGATTTGTATG